>DATIOS010000037.1:0-17034 GCA_035472915.1 Thermoanaerobaculia bacterium | reverse complement strand
TTGGGATTTCCCCAAGTGCCGGTCGCATCGATCACCAAGTCCGCCGTCTCCGTCCACTCCCGGCCCGCGTCGTCCGTCAGGAGCAGGCGGAAGGGACGCCGCCCGCGCTCGGCGGTTGCGATCTCTTCGTGTTTGAGCAGTCCCTCGCGACCGATCCCGAGCACGCGGGTGCCGAGGCGGAGGTGAGGAGCGATCTTCGGTAGTCCGGCGAGAGGCTCGAAGAGCCGTTCGACGAGCTCGCTGCCGGTGGGGCAGTCGGCGCCGTCCAGTGTTTCGGCGCCCGCGGCCCCGAGGTGGCGGCGCATGCGTGGGGAGACGTTCATCTCCCAGGGAGTGAACAGCCGGACATGCCCCCAGGCGCGGACGTTGCCTGCGACGCTGGGCGCTGCCTCGTAAACGGTGAACGGAAATCCCCCGTCAGCGGCGGCGAGGGCGGCTTCGAGGCCGGTGGGGCCGGCCCCCAGAATGGCGAGATGGGGCTTGGCGTCGCTCATGTCATTTCTCCTAGAAGCGGGAAGCCGCCCGTTCACGGGCGGGCAGGATCTCCAGGCAGGTGGTCCACCACCCGGTGAGGACGGTCTCGGCGAACTCTTCAGGCAATCTTTCATGACGCATCTCGGCAGCAAGCCCCTGATGGTCGTAATGCAGAGGCAGAAGCTCGACGCCGAGGCCCTCTTCCCGTGCCTCAAGCATCGCGAACCAGACGTGGGTGTTGCCGTCGTTGGCGGGCCGGCCGATTACGCCGACGTTGACCACGTCGCGGCCGGAGGGGAGGCGGCGGTGCCAGTGGAGACCGGTGTGGGTGCAGAGGATGCCGTCGCAGCGGTTCTGGTCCAGGAGGACCTCCAGGAAGGGCACCGGCGAGGTGCTCTGGAAGAGGAACTCGTTGACCCGCCGCGGCGAGCCGTGGACCAGGAGCAGCTCGCGGTCTCCCACCCGCACCCGGCGCCGGTGGGGGAGCGTCCCCATCCAGGCCTTGAAATCCGGCGAGCTGTTCTCGGCGGTGTAGCGGTAGGAGATCTCGGCGAAGTGATTGTCCCGCGGGTCGGTGTAGCCGCAGTTGCAGTCCTCGCGGCCCGAGGCGAGGGACTCCTCGTAATTGCCTTGGATGGCTAGCACGCCGCCCTGGGACAGCAGCGGGCGCACCTTCTCGGGATTGGGGCCGAAGGCTCCGAGGTCGCCCAGGCAGTAGACGGCCTCGGCACCGCGCCGCGCTGCCTCTTCCAGGACCTCGGCCAAGGCGTAATGATTGCTGTAGACGCCGCCGAAGACGGCGATGCGTGCGTAGGGTCCCTCGACAGGCGTCCGATCGCCAACCGGCGCGCAGTAGGTCTTCAGCGCCGCCTCCCTTTCGTCCCCGGAGAGCTTGGTGCCGGTCTCGGCCGCAGCTCGCCGGAAGTTGTCGAGAGGCACCAGCTTCTCGCCCCAGGTTGCCATGCCGCGGTGGGCGGTCAGCTTTTCCGGCAATCGTCACCCTCCCTTTAAGTCCGGCAGCTCACACCGTAGACGTGGCACGTCCAGCAGGCCGAGTGCTCCAGCGGAAACGCTCCCAGGGTATCGGCCAGGGTCTCCCCCATCTTCGCCGAAGGCTCGTTGACCAGGATGGGGCAGACCCATACGCCCTGATCGGTGACCATTCGGCATCCGCTGCACTGCAAATGGTCCCAGTCTCCCTCAGGAATGTCCTCCTCTTTCAATCTCTGCCAGCTCTCGTAGGCGCCGCCACGCTCGGCCTCGGCGCCGATCTGGAAGACCGGCAGCACCTTGAGCCGTGGCCGCTCGATTCCCATGGAGCGCAGAAGGGCGAAGAACTTTTCCTTGCCGGAGTCGGTGATGGCCTCAGGGCAGACCTCGGTCACCGTGATCACAGGGTTCAGCCCAGCCTCGTGCAGATTGCGTGCTCCAACCAGGATGCGCTCGAAGGTGCCGGCGCCGCGAATGGGGTCGTTGCTCTCGGCGTCGTAGCCATCAATGGAGACGCGAAAGTCCAGCGAGTACTCGGCGTCGTCGGCGAGCTTCTTCAGGCTGGCGCAGCGGGCCGGATCGAGCAGCAGGCCATTGGTCAGCACCGTGGCGGGACCCACGGCGAGCGTCGCTTCCAGGATGGCCTCCATCTCGGGATTGAGAAACGGCTCGCCGCCGGTGAAGTAGTACTCGCGCACGCCGAGCCGCGACGCCTCGTCGAGATACCGCCTCACCTCCGCCAGCGTCAGGAATTCATGCGTGTGATTGGTGGGCGAGCAGGAGACGAAGCAATGGGTGCAGGCAAGGTTGCAGACGGTGCCGCCCACCTGGAACCACAGGGTGTCGAGCGATTTCAGAGTGACTTCAGGGGTGTTCATGCCTTTCAGGAGAATATACGGTCTTCCTCGCACTGCGGATCAGGTCCTTCATCGTAGCCTCGGGCGACCCTGTCCGGTTTCCGGCTTGCGCTATGATCGGCGGACCTTGAAACGCTTTCTCGCCTTCTCCGTGCCGCTTCTTCTCCTCGCCATGGCCCTCGACCGCTTTGCTCTCGAAGCTGTCGGCCGGGCTCCCGATCCATCCGCGCTCTCGCCGTCGGGAGTGACGCGATTGCTGCCGGGCTGGGTCATGCTCGCCACCTGGGTGCTGGAGGCCATCGCACTCTCGGCCCTCTACCTTCTCATTCAGGGGCGGGGAGGCGCGCGCTGGCTCAACGGCTTGCTGACCGGCTGGATCGCCTGGGTCTTTCGCGGCCCCCTGCTGGTGGTGACGGTGGTGGGGATGGCCGGTCTGCCCCACGGACCCTGGTGGGCAATGGCGTTCTCCTGGCTCGTGCTCTATACCTTCTGCGGCCTCATTCTCGGTGGCGCCGCGGCCGCGGCGGGCCTTCAGCAACCCTGAACCCAATCCGGCCCGCGAGGGACTTAACCGACAGGAGGGAAGGCCGCACTTGAGAATCGCAGCCGTCGGAAGGTCTCTCCCTCCCCATTATTACGACCAGGAGACGCTTCTCGCGGCGCTCCGGCGGCGGTGGTCGGACCGCTACTTCAACCTCGATCGCCTGGAGCGCCTGCACAAGAACGTCCTGGTGGGCGGCCGCCATCTGGCCTTGCCGATCGAGGAGTACGACACCTTGACCACCTGGGGAAAGGCGAACGACGCTTGGATTCGGGTGGCCCAAGAGGTGGGAGCCCGGGCGGTGCTGGACGGCCTGACCAAGGCCGGGCTCTCGACGGTCGACGTGGACGCGCTGATTTTCGTCACCGTCACCGGCGTCGCCACTCCCTCGATCGACGCCCGCCTGATGAACCTCCTGGGATTGCGGTCGCGAGTCAAGCGGATGCCCATCTTCGGCCTCGGCTGTGTGGCCGGCGCCGCGGGAATCGCTCGGGCGGCCGACTACGTTCGCGCCTTTCCGGATCAGGTGGCCCTGCTCCTCTCCGTCGAGCTTTGCTCCCTTACCCTGCAGCCGGAAGATCTTTCCATTCCCAACCTCATCGCTTCGGGCCTGTTCGGCGATGGCGCCGCCGCCGCGGTGGTCACCGGCGCGGACCGGCCGCAGACCGGTCAGTCCATCGGGCCGCGGATCGTGGACAGCCGGTCGGTCTTCTACCCCGATTCCGAGCGGGTGATGGGATGGGACATCTCCGAGACGGGCTTCAAGATCGTCCTTTCGGCGGACGTCCCCCTGGTGGCCCGGGACAAGCTGCGCCCCGATGTCGATTCCTTTCTGGCCGAGCACGGCCTCGCGGTTTCCGATATCTCCTCCTGGGTCTGCCATCCTGGGGGTCCCAAAGTGCTGGAGGCGATGCAGGAAGCGCTCGATCTCCCGCCCGGAGCCCTGGACGTGACGTGGCGCAGCCTCCAGGAAGTGGGAAACCTCTCGTCGACCTCGGTGCTGATGGTGCTGGCCGAGACCCTGGAGAACCACCGGCCGCCGCCGGGCAGCTACGGCGTCCTGCTGGCCATGGGCCCGGGCTTCTGCTCCGAGCTGGTGCTGCTCCAGTGGTGAGCGACAGCCGCATCCTCTACACCCTCCTGGTGGCGCTGGTCGCCCTGGGCCGCCTCTTCGAGCTGCGGATCGCCTCCCGCAACCGCCGACGCCTCCTGGCGCGGGGCGGAGTCGAGGTGGCGCCCGGGCATTATCCATGGATGGTGGCCCTCCACACGGCGCTCCTCATCTCGTGCCCGTTGGAGGTCTGGCTTCTTCGCCGGCCGTTCGTGCCCCTCCTCGCCGGCTCGATGTTTGTCCTCCTGGTCCTTGCCGGAGCGCTGCGCTGGTGGGTGATCAAAACCCTTGACGGCCGCTGGACCACCCGCATCGTCGTCTTGCCGGGCGTGCCGCCGGTCACCGGCGGGCCGTATCGCTTCCTGCGCCACCCCAACTACCTCGCCGTCATTCTGGAGATCTTCTCGCTGCCGATGATTCATACCGCCTGGCTCACGGCCATCGGCTTCAGCTTGGCAGACGCCTTGCTTCTCCGAGTGCGGATTCGAGCCGAGGAAGCGGGGCTCTCCCGCGTTTCTGGATACGAAGCCGCATTTGCAGAGCGGCCGCGGCTGATCCCAAGGGGAGTGCCGGGGGGAGGTGATCACTGAGCGACGAGGTGATCCTGGCAGGAATCGCGGAAGTGGCGAGAGCTCATCTTGGTTGGGACGGCGTCGTCACTCCGGACCTGCGCCTGATCGAGGACCTGCGGCTCGATTCCATCCGCCTCCTCACTCTCGCGGCCGAGGTGGAAAACCGCTTTCGCGTTCTTCTCGACGAGGGAGACGAAGCGGGAATCGAGACGGTGGGAGATCTGGTCGCCGTGGTGCGGGGGAAGCTCGATGCCTGAGAGGCCGGAAGGTATTCTCGATTGGTTGGAGCAGGCCGGCCGCCGGCCGGAAGGGGGCCTGCGTTTCGTCGACCGGACCGAGACGGCCACCTGGTTCGGTTGGGCCGAGATTCGCGAACAGGCCAGGGCAGCCTGTGGCGGCATGCAGGCGCTGGGAATCGAGCGCGGCGACCGCGTGGCCCTGATCTTCCCCACCGGCATCGACTTCTTTGCCGCTTTCTTCGGCGCTCTGCTGGCTGGTGCCGTGCCGGTGCCCCTCTATCCTCCGGCGCGCTTCGGGCGAAGAGAGGAGTACGTGCGCCGTACGGCCCAGATGCTGGAGCGGTCGGGTGCGCGATTGATCCTGGCCGAATCCCGTCTGTGCCGCATCCTCGGCGAGGCGGTGAAAGAAGCCCACCTGGCGCTGGGTTGCCGTACGCTGGAAGATCTACCCCGCGAGTCCCCACGGCCCATCCAGGCCGATCCGGCGGACCTCGCGCTCGTCCAGTTCTCCTCCGGCACCACGGGCGATCCCAAGCCTGTGGCGCTCAGTCACCGCGCCGTCGCGGCCCAGGCGGAGATCCTCGCCGGCTTCTGGCCGGACTCGCCGGAGCGTCGCCAAAGCTGCGTCTCCTGGCTGCCGCTCTACCATGACATGGGATTGATCGGCTGCGTCTTCCCCGCCCTGGCGCGAGACGCAACGCTGACGCTTTTCGCCCCCGAGCTGTTCGTGGCCCGCCCCGCCCTCTGGTGCGGACTCTCTCTCGCTACCGGGCGACGATCTCGCCGGCCCCCAACTTCGCCTACAGCCTCTGCCTGACCCGGGTGTCGGATGCGGACATGGAGGGAGTGGATCTCTCCGGCTGGCAGACGGCTCTCAATGGTGCCGAGTCGATCTCGCCCGGCGTCCTGCAGGCGTTCTGCGAGCGTTTCGCGGTCTGGGGTTTCAGGCCCGAGGCCATGACACCCGTCTATGGACTGTCGGAGGCGGCCCTCGCCGTCACCTTCTCGGACCTCGGCCGGCCTTTTCGCGTCACCCGCTTCGACCGCGAGAAGCTGGCTCGCGAGGGCCGGGCTCGGGCTTCGGTGAACGGGCGGGAGATCGTCTCTGTGGGCCGGCCAGTCCCTGGGTTCCACCTGCGGATCGTGGACTCGGAGGGTCGTGACCTTCCTGCCGGCGACGTGGGGCAAGTCTGGATTCAGGGTCCTTCCCTGATGGAGGGATACCTTGGCGATCCGGAAGCCACGGCGAGTGTGCTGCGCGACGGCTGGCTGGACACCGGCGATCTGGGCTTCCAGTACGACGGCGAGCTGTATCTGGCTGGCCGCGCCAAGGACGCCGTCATCCTGCGCGGCCGTAACCACGCACCCGAGGAGATCGAGCGGGCCGTGGAAGAGGTGCCGGGCCTGCGCACCTCCAGTGCGGTCGCCGTGAGCTGGCTGCCGGAAGATGCTCCCGGCGAAGAGCTGGCGCTTTTCGTGGAAGCTTCCCGTCAGGCGGCGCCGGAAGAGCTCGCGGCCCTGCCCGACGCCTGCCGTGAAGCCGTCCTCGGCGCCACCGGCCTGGCCGTGGACCGTCTCGAGGTGCTGGCGCCCGGCACCCTGCCGCGGACTTCGTCGGGCAAGCTGCGCCGTGGGGAGACCCTGCGTCTGTACCTTGCCGGCGAGCTGGCCGGCCTGGAATCCGCAGCCTCCCTGCGTTTGTCGGGAGCCCTCGCATGATTGATCTGTTGGTGGTCGGCGGCGGCCCGGCAGGACTGGCGACCGCCATCCGGGCGCGCCTCGCCGGGCTCACGGTCACGGTGATCGACCGCGCCCGGCCGCCCATCGACAAGGCCTGCGGCGAAGGACTGATGCCCGACGCCGTGAAGCGCCTGCGGGAGATCGGGATTGAGCCCCGGGGTTCTCCCTTCCGCGGGATTCGCTACGTCGACGGCAACCTCGTGGCCGAGGGGCACTTTCCCGGCTCCGGCGGATTGGGCGTGCGCCGCACCGAGCTGCACGCCGCTCTGGTCCAGCGGGCGGAGGAGGTCGGGGTCGATCTCCGCTGGGGGGTGAAGGCCGAGGGGCTCACGAGCGAAGGAGTCCGGACCGACCAGGGAATCCTCGCCGCTCGCTGGATCGTGGGGGCGGATGGCCTGCGTTCTCAGGTGAGGCGCTGGGCCGGTCTCGACGGACCGTTGAGCCGTCAGCGTCGCTTCGGAGTTCGCCGGCACTTCGGCTTGGCTCCTTGGAGCGACTGCGTCGAGGTCCACTGGGGGCCGGAGAGCGAGGCCTATGTGACTCCCGTAAGCGGCGACGAGGTGGGAATCGCCGTGCTCTGGAGCGGGCACAAGGCGGGCTTCGACGGTCTCCTGGAAGGGTTTCCGGCTCTGAAGAAGAGAGTCGAAGGCGCGCCTGTGGCCTCCGGCGACCGCGGAATGGGCCCCCTCCGGCAGCAGGTAAGGGCTGTGACCCAAGGTCGTGTGGCCCTGGTGGGAGACGCTGCCGGTTACCTCGACGCCATCACCGGCGAAGGCCTGGCCGTCACACTTCACGAGTCGGCCGCTCTGGTGGAGGCTCTGCTGGCGGGCGATCTCTCCCGCTACACCGCCGCTCACCGGCGAATCAACCGCCTCCCCAATTTCATGACGTCGATGGTGCTCGCTCTCGAGCCGCGTCCCGGGCTGCGCCGGCGCGTTCTTCGCGCCCTCGCCGCCGAGCCCTCGCTCTTCGCCCGCCTGCTGGGCATCCACGCCCGCACCCTGCCGCCTCGGGATATTGGCTTCGAGGGCGCCCTCCGCCTGGCCTGGAGACTGGTCGCAGCCTAACAAAGGAGAACTCGCATGCACTGCCGCAGGATCGCTCTCTCCATCGTGTCCGCGCTGGCCCTCGCTTCGGTCCTCTCTGCCGAGCAAGTGACTTTCGAGCTCGACCCCGCCGCCACCACGATCGAGTTCACTTTCGGCGCCACCCTCCACACGGTGGACGGCACGATTCGCGCTAAAGAGGGGACGATCCACGTCGACTCTGAAACCGGCGTCGCCAGCGGTCGCATCGTCATCGATGCCACCAGCGCCAAAACCGGGAATGCCCGTAGAGACCGCAAGATGCACGAGAAGATCCTGGAAAGCCAAAAATTTCCCGAGATGATCTTCGAAATCGAGCGGCTGAGCGGCAAGCTCAACCCCATCGGCCAGAGCGAGATCGAGCTTCATGGCACTCTGGAGATGCACGGCACCCGGCAGCCGATCGGTCTGCCCGCAACCGTCATGACTACCGACGGCAAGACGGTGACTGGCACGGGCAGCCTCATCCTCTCGTATCTGAAATGGGGGCTTGCCGACCCGAGCGTTTTTCTGTTGCGAGTGGAAAAGGAAGTCCACGTGACCGTGAAGGCCGCCGGCACAATCCGGACTGAGGCCGGCGTTCAAACGCAATAGGGGAGGAATCCCTGGACCACCCAATCTGTTCCCGCAGTGTCCGCTGTAACACCAAGAACCCGCAAATCGGCGTAAACTACTCAGTCCTTATGAAGAAACCCGCCCACGACTGGTCCCCTTTCCTTGCCGACGAACGTCCGGTGGAGCGATTCTCGCCCCATGGACGGTACCGGCTGGCGTTGGCTTATGCCAACAGCTACCACATCGGCATGTCGAGCCTGGGGTTCCAGCGCGTCTACGAGCTGGTGCACCGCCGGCCGGACTGGTCGTGCGAGCGCCTCTTTACCGACGGCGTCGGTATGCCGGTCTCGCTCGAAACCCGCCGGGCGATGAACGACTTCGGCTGCATCGCTTTCTCCGTCTCCTTCGAAGAGGATTACGTCAACCTCCTCCAGATGCTGGACCGGGCCCGCATCCCCGTGCGCCGGCGCGACCGCGGTCCGTGGGATCCGGTGATCGTCCTCGGCGGCTCCTGCGCCGCGATCAATCCGCTGCCGATGTCGGAGTTCGTCGACGTCTTCACCCTCGGCGCTGCGGAGAACGTCCTCCCCCATCTTCTCGACGCGTTGGAAGGAGAGGAAGGACGGGAGGCGGTGATCGAGCGTCTGGCCGCTTTGGACGGCTTCTATGTTCCCGCCTTCCATCATCCGGAAGACGATGGGGATGAGCTCCCCAAGCTCAACAAGTTGGAGCTCACCGAGGAGCAGATGAAGCAGACGGGCAACCTGCCGACCACCTGCATCGTCACTCCGCGGACCGAGTTCTCGGAAAAGTTTCTCATCGAGATGTCCCGTGGCTGTCCCGAGAAGTGCCGCTACTGCTGGGCAACTTTTGGTATGGGGCGTTTCCGCTGGCACCCCACGGATGAAATTCTCGCCGCGTTGGAACGAGCCAAGCCGGTGACCAATCAGCTCGGCTTTGTGGCCACGGCCGTCGGCGACCATCCGGACATCGAGCCCATTCTCCGCGAGGCCAACAAGCTCGGCTTCCGCACCTCGGTCTCGTCGATTCGTATCCCGGCCGTCACCGAGGGCGTGCTCGAAGCCCTCCACGCTTCGGGTGACCGTTCCATCACCCTCGCTCCGGAAACCGGCACGGACGAGCTGCGGGTGAAGATGGGCAAGCCGATCAAGAACGAATTCCTGCTGGAAAAGATCCGTCTCATTTTCTGCCACGGCTTCACCCAGCTCAAGCTCTACTTCCTGATTGGCCTGCCAGGCGAAACCATGGAGGACATCCAGGGCATTCTGGACCTCGCCGCCCGCGCCCGTGCCATCATGCTCGAAGAGCTGCCGAAGAAAGGGATGATCGGCAATATCCATCTCGGGACCAACGTGCTGGTGCCGAAGCCTTACACTCCCTGGCAGCGCGAGCCCATGGACGACGAGCGAAGCCTCAAGGAAAAGATTGCAATTCTCAAGAAGGGCGTCGCCCGCATGCCCAACATCTCCCTGGGCTCCATCTCCGTCCGCCAGGCCATCTGGCAGACCTACATCAGCAAAGCCGGCAGCGACGCCGCCGACGCCATCGAAGCCGCGGCCCGCGGGGAATCGATCAGCTCAGTCCTTCACCGCTTCGCTCCCCAGATCCATCCCGAGGTTTACGGTCGGCTGGAGGGGGATTTGCGGTGGCATTTTATGCGGCAGGGGTAGAAGACGCGCGAAGGTGGAGGAAGAGTTCGGAGGCTAAACAGAGAATGCCAAGCCTCACACACCTCCAGGGACAGTATCTCGCCTTCCTCGACGCATACACGAAAGTGAACGCGTCCATCCGTGGAGGCTGACTTCCAGCGCCACTTCAAAGTCACGCCTCCCACTACTAGATGATCCTTATTTTAGATCGGCTGGGGCTCATCACGCGTTCGCTCTGCGAGTCGCGGTCCCTACGGCTCAACGTTAGCTCCGAAGAGATTCCGCGCCTTGAGTAGGACGCCCACGACCTTGAGCACGGTGGCCATTGCCGTGTTGGCGCGGCTACGGGAGAGATGCTACAGTTTGGCTGAATAGCGGAGCAAAATGAGTGGCTGACATACCAACCGTATTTCTAAGCTCGACCTTCTACGATCTCAGGCAGGTTCGCGCCAATCTGGTCGAGTTTGTAGAAAATCAATTCGGATATCGGGTATTAGCTTCCGAATTGGCGTCCTTCCCGATTGATCCTTCAGCCGACACAGTGGAGAACTGCCGAAGGCGTGTGGACGAGCAGGCCGACATCCTAGTACTGATCATCGGCGGCCGGTACGGCTCAGTCAGCGAGAGTCACGGAAAATCGGTCACGAATCTAGAGTACCTAGTTGCTCGCGCAAAAGGTATTCCAATCTACTGTTTCGTTGACCGAAACGTCTTGGCGGTTTTGCCAACCTGGGAGGCGAATCCTGGGGCAGATTTTTCTGCTACTGTTGATTCCTCAGATCTATTTGTTTTCCTCCGTCGCGTCCGCACAGGCGACCGCGTTTGGATGTTTCCGTTTGACACAGCCCAAGAGATCGTAGGTGCTCTTCGCAGCCAGTTCGCACACTTGATGCAGCGCGGCCTCATCGCGGAGTGTCGCTTGCGTAGTGTAGACCCTGTGCTGCGGACTCTTAGTGGGCCAGCTCTACGCCTAGCTATCGACCGACCCATAGGATGGCAACTCAAACTGTTGGCGCAGGTTCTTATCGACGAGGTCGAACGTGCGAGCGATCAGAGGCGAGCCCATGATGTAGGAATCGCCTTCGGAGTAGGACAAGTGATTTCTCACGAAGCAGTTGCTGATTGGGTCTCAGAGCAGTTCGCTCGTCCCGTCAGGCTTCTAGCAGGGCTCAGTACGCTTTTCAATCCAACTATGACCGTTTCCGTGGCGACCGAGGATGCAGCCCAAATAGTATTTGGAGCGCGTCAGGCGGGGCAAGCCTACTCGGAGGCTTTGGACTGGGCGGCGGCGCTTCGAAAAACGACCGTACCTGACGACTGGCTGCCGCTCCTAAAAGAAATGCCGAAGCTTATCGACGACATTCTCACGAAGCTGGAGGATGCTGGTCCGCGACTTATGCGGCTTGTTGACGAAGCCATCGAGATGCCTCCGGAGATACGCAAGCCTATTAACTTCACTATTACAATCAACCTGTCAAACGAGGAAGCTTTTTACCGAGAGCTGGAGACGCTGAAGAAAAGCCGCGGTAAGGTGACTCAATCAGGGCCGCCCTAACCAACCTAAGCCGCCGCGTCATTGTGGTGCTGAGGTCCGGCGAGTAAGTGCGGGCGATATCTTGAAAATTCAATATACTGGTGACGTGAGTGACTACCGCAAGTACGGCTTGCTCCGCTGTTTCGCCCAAGCCGGCTTCCATCTCGCGAAGGCCGACAGCCGTATGTCCGGCGGCGTGTTACGGAACTCGCTTCCCGGACCCCAGATTCAATCCTCGCCGCGGCGATCACGGCACACGTCGTGTTTCTAATCGCTTGCCAGCCGCGACATCGCGCACGACTTGACGCGGCAACTGAGTTAGTGCGTCACAGGTGGAAGGATCAGCTTCTCATATTGTGTGACCTTGTCGCAGCATGCCATTGCCCTTGAATCTGATTGACTGCGGCGACCGAATGGAAGATTAGGCTACTACCGGCCACGGTCACCGTGAATGAGCCTCTCGCGGAGATCTTCCCAGGGGATGCCCTGAACCGCTCCAGACTCTAGCTCCGCTGCACGGCGTTCAAGCTCGGTCAGCCAGACAATCTCCGCCTCCATGTCTGCCTGCTCAAGGCTGTCGAGCAACCGCGCCGCCACTTCAGCGCGGCCGTCTTCGTCCAGCGTCAAGGCTTGGCGAACGACATCTTCCACGACCGGCTTCATGCTAAGAGCTTAACTCCTCTCCAGGATTTCTGGCGCCCGGGCTGCGTCCCGCTCCAGGGGTCGGTAATACAATCGTCCAGCCATGACTACTTCGCGTATTGTCGATAGACTCATCAGGCGCCAAGACAGGAGCGAAGTCGAGATCGCACCCGTTCGTTCCCAGACATCTCCCTGAACGTTGAGGGCATTGACTTGGGCTCTCTGCTGAGGAAATCGGCTCTGCCGTGAGGGAGATGCGCGAGAGGGCAGAACGGCTCGTCACAGAAGCCGGCCCGTCCGGCCCAACGGGCCGGGAGAACGGAGCCCAGGGCTGAGGCCGAAGGCCGATGCCCTGGGTGGAGAATTGATAACGAAGTGCGGCCTGAAGGGCCGCGAGAGAGTTGCCCCAGAGTTTGAGGGCTACGGTTGCGAAGCCAGTTGTTCGAGTTCTTCTTGGGGTGGCCGACGACATGGTCTCGCGCCTCGGTCCGTGCGAGAAAAGCTCTCGCGGCCCTTCAGGCCGCACGGATGGGGTGCGCTTTTTCCCAGGGCATCGGCCTTCGGCCTCAGCCCTGGGCTGGGATCTCCCGGCCCGTTGGGCCGGCGGGGAGGTCCCGTTCGAGATGGAGTTGACGTTACGTAGACCGCAGTCGCTCTTCCGTTGCACGCGGTCGACGTCACGCAGACCGCGGTCGCTCTTCCATCACACGCGGTCGATGCCACGTAGGCCGCAGTCAATCTTCCGTCGAACGCGGTCGATGTCACGCAGACCGCAGTCGATGTCCCGTCACACGCGGACAACGTCACGTAGACCGCAGTCAATCCTCCATCGAACGCGGTCGATGTCACGCAGACCGCGGTCAATCTTTCATCGAACGCGGTCGACGTCACGCAGACTGCAGTCGATTTTCCGTTGTACGCGGTCGACGTCACGTAGACCGCAGTCAATCTTCCGTCGAACGCGGTCAATGTCACGCAGACCGCAGTCAATTTTTCATCACACGCGGTCGATGTCACGTAGACCGCAGTCGATGTCACGCAGACCGCGGTCGATTTTTCGTTGCACGCCGTCGATGACTCGCCGTTGCCGGCAAACGTCCCGCTGCTGGTAGCGTCTTACTCAGCGTGGGTAATGGAGAGGCGGAAGGTGATGCGGGCGCCTGCCGGTGAGGTAGCTTACTCCCCTGTGCGGGATCGACCGGTCAGGCATCGGCTTGGACGGAAGCATGACTCCGGCACAGGTCCGTGTATTGATAGGTGTCGAGAGCCAGCTTCATTTCACAAATGCTCATCAATCCGGTCCTGCTCCGCGATCACCTGATCGAACTCGCGATCTTCCTGCCAGGTTCCAGCGATATCGCTGACATCGCGCAGGCGAAGAGCGGTCGCGCTTAGGCCTGCCCCTCGAATCAGAGCTTCGACGGCGACCGTGTTGAGGCTCTTGCCCTCGTCCTTCGCACGACGGCGGAGCTCAGAGTCCAGGAGGGATGGAATGTCTCTCAAGGTGTATTGCATGCAGTCAGTATAGGCTTCTGGCAAGCGGGATTTATCCCGCCTGCCAGGCCGGCTCATCAAATCTGATTCTCGCTACCGCAGGTAATACCGCGACTTATCCGACATCGACCGGTCGATCGACAGGCTGCCGCTTCCTTTGACGAGGACCGCCAATGCGATGCCGATGGCGAGGATGTGGTACTCGAAGCCTTCGCCCTTCTGGTTGCCCATCCAGTTCATGAAGAAGCCGTTGTGTAGGTGCACCATGAAGATGGCGCCCACCATGACGGCGAGGATTCCCAGTGCCCCGAGGCGGCCCAGGAAGCCGAAGATCAGCGCCAGGGCACCGAAGAATTCGCAGAAGATCACCAGGGCCACCAACGCCGCCGGCATCCCCATGCTGGTCATGCCTTTCATCGTCGCCGAGAAGCCGGGACCTCCGAACCAACCCAGCAGCTTCTGGGCGCCGTGCGGGAACATCGCGATTCCCAGGGCGAGGCGTACGATCAGCATCCCGCCGTCTTCCTCCGTCTGCATCAGCTTTCTAAACATCGATCCTCCTTCTTAGACCGGCGGCTCACCTACTCGGATACGAGCGTCGAGGGCTCGGGCGCTGTTGCGGTCGGGCCCGGCGAGAAACGGGTTCAGGTCCAGCTCGCGGATGCGCGGGTGGCGCTGCGAGAGCTGAGCCAGGCGTAACAAGATCTCCACCAGCAGGTCCAGGTCGGCTCCGGGTTCGCCCCGCACTCCTTCCAGCAGCTTGAAGCCGCGGATGCCGCGAACGACGTCCCGGGCTTCCTCGGCGTCCAGCGGGGTGACGGCGAAGCGGACGTCCTGAAAGACCTCGACGTATTTGCCGCCGAGGCCGAACATCAGCAGCGGTCCGAAGCGCGGGTCGGTGGTGATGCCGAAGATTACCTCATGGCCGCCGCGCGCCATCTCCTGGACGAGGAAGCCCTCGACCGCGTGTCCTGCCGCCTCGACCGACCGCTCCATCTCCGTCACCGCTGTACCGAGCTCTTCCTCGTCTCGCAGATCCACCCGCACGGCGCCGGCCTCGCTCTTGTGGACGAGATCGGATGCCACGGCTTTGAGCACCACGGGATAGCCGATCTCGCGGGCCGCCGCCAGAACTTCATCGCGCCCCGAGGCCAGCCGCCACTTCGCCACCGGCACGCCGTACAGCTCAAGAACCCGGAAGGCGGCCGCCTGATCGAGGTAGCCGTCCTTCACGCTCTCCAGAATCGTCGCCACCTGCGCGTCGTCGGTCTCGAAGTTCGGAGCTGGGAGGTCGGCCGGTCGTCGGCGCCAGGCCGCGTAGCGGGCGAGGAGGAACATTACCCGCGCCGCCGGCTCCGGGAAGTGGTAGACGGGCGGCAGGTCCCGTTGCGTCTTCACCGCGTCATAGAACTCCTCGGTCGCCATCATCACCGCCAGCACCGGCTTGGAGCGCTCTCGAGACACGGCGGCGATCGCCTGCAGCACGTCGATGGGGCTGGCCAGGACAGGCGTGACGTTGATCACCATCGCCATGTCCACTCCCGGATCGTCGAGCACGGCGGCGACCGATTTCGCGTAGCCCTCTGGCGTGGCCGAGGCGATCATGTCCACTGGATTGCCGACGCTGGCCTCGGGTGGCAGAAAGCTGCGCAGCGTCTCTCGGGTGGCATCCGACAGCTCGGCCATGTGCAGCCCGAGGTTGACGCAGGCGTCCGTCGCCATGATGGCGGGGCCCCCGGCATTGGTGACGATGCCCACCCGGAAGCCGCCGGGCAGGGGACAGCGAGCGAGGGCGCGCGCCACGTCGAACATTTCGTCGATGGTGTTGGCCCGCAGCACGCCGCACTGCTCCAGGAAAGCCGAGACAGTGACGTCGGTTCCCGCGATGGCGCCGGTGTGGCTGGTGGCCGCCCGCGCTCCCTCGGCCGTGCGGCCGGACTTGACCACCAGGATGGGCTTCTTGCGCGTCACCCGCTTGGCGATCTCCGTGAAGCGCCGGGGATTGCCGAACGACTCCAGGTACATGGCGATGACCTTGGTCTCCGGATCGTCCTCCCAGTGCTCGATGAGATCGTTGCCCGAGACGTCCGCCTTGTTGCCCATGGAGACGAACTGGGTGAGCCCCACCCCGATGTCCTGGGCCACGTTGAGAATTGCCACGCCCAGGGCGCCCGACTGGCTGACGAAACCGATGGATCCGGGGCGCGCAGGAGTGGGCGAGAAGGTGGCGTCGAGCGTCACCTCGGGGTCGGTGTTGATCACCCCCATGCAGTTGGGGCCGATCATCCGCACTCCAGCAGCGCGCACCGTCTCCCGCAGCCGGCGCTCCTGGGCCGCTCCCTCCTTGCCGGTCTCGGAGAAGCCGGCGGTGATGACGATCAGCCCCTTCACTCCCTTGGCGATGCACTCCTCGACCACGCCTTGCACCTTGCCGCGGGGAACCATGATGACGGCGAGGTCCACCGGGTCGGGAATCGCCGCCACGGTCGGGTAGCACTTGAGGGAGTGGATGGCCGTGGCCGTCGGGTTGACGGGGAAGATGGCGCCGGCAAACTCGTTGACCACCAGGTTGTGGAGCAGGCTGAAACCGAGCGAGTCGCGGCGTCGCGAGGCGCCCACCACGGCGACGGTGCGCGGCGAAAAGATGGAGTCGAGGGGGCGCGGCGAGCGCGGTATCAGGGTCTCGGTCAAGACTCCTCCGGTGCCAGCACGGACAGTCGCTCCGGCGACAGCCGGACGGCAAGCGGCAGCCGCTCCTGGCACAGATCGCCATCCACCTGGGCCGGCGCGCCGGCTGGTGACTCGAACAGTACCTCGCGGACGCGCTTCACGGTGACGTCGCGACGCCGGACGTGGGCGGATCGAATCACGTCCCAGGCGAAAGATAGCGCGGCGGCTCGACCGGCGCCGCGGAAAAGTACGAGGTCGAGCCAGCCGTCGTCGGTCCGCGCCTCTGGGGCCAGCCGAAGGGCGCCGCCGTAGAAGGGAATGTTCGAGACAGCCGCGAACGTGGCCTCCAGCCGCTCGCCATCGGCGATCAAACCGAGAGCGGGATAGGGGTAGCGCCACCATTCCCGCATTCCCTGGGCCGCGATCGCCGCTTTGCCGAATCGCCACTTGAAACGGTTGTCCAGTGAGCCCAGCGCCGCGGCGTCGAGCCCGGCAGAGACCATCATCAGGAAGGGACTCTCGCCCGCGAGTCCGACGTCGAACGGCCGCGCAGGGAGCGTGGTGAGAAGAGCGGCCGCGGCCACCGGGTTCCGCGGCAGGCCCAGGGCGAGGCCCAGCACGTTGGCCGTTCCCCCCGGGATCAAGCCCAGGGACGCCGGACTGCCCAGCAGGCCGGCGGCGGCTTCACGCATCGTACCGTCGCCGCCGAAAACGAAAACCACCTCCACCTCCCGCCCTTTTTCCCTCGCCAACTCGGTGGCGTGTCCCGGATGAGCGGTGGGGGTGGGTTCGACCTCGAAGCCTCCGCCCCGCAAAGTTGCTCCCGGATCCTGCTGTGATCGGCGGTTCATCGACGTGCG
>DATIOS010000036.1:0-3256 GCA_035472915.1 Thermoanaerobaculia bacterium | reverse complement strand
GCATGTTCGCCATCGCCGCCCGGCGCATGGGCTACCGGGTCCATACGCTCTCCCCCGACTACGACACTCCCACCGGCCAGGTGGCCGATCTCGAGGTCCAGGCCGCCTATGACGATCTGGACGCCGTCCGCCAGTTCGCGCGAGGCGTGGCCGTCGTCACCTTCGAGTTCGAGAACGTCGCCGCCGGCGCCACTGAGGCCGCTGCCGAGTACGCGCCGGTCAGGCCGGCCGGCTCCGTCCTCCACACCACCCAGAACCGCTTGCGGGAGAAGGCGTTCCTCACCGGTGGCGGCTTCCCCGTCACGCCCTTCGCGCCGGTCCACTCTCTGGAGGGGCTGACCGCCGCCCTCGGCACTCTCGGCACTCCGGCGGTCCTCAAGACGGCTGGTTGGGGATACGACGGCAAAGGCCAGGCGAAAATCACATCCTTGGTGGATGCCCCCGCCGCTTGGGAGGCGGTAGGCGGGCAGGAGTCGGTCCTCGAAGCCTTCGTGGATTTCGAACGCGAGGTTTCCGTCGTGGCCGCCCGGGGGCTCGACGGCTCCTTCGCCCACTTCGGGGTGATCGAGAACCGCCACAGCCGCCACATCCTGGATGTCTCGATCGCTCCGGCGGCCGTCTCGCCCAAGGTGGAAAAGGAAGCCGTGGAGATCGCCCGCGGCATCCTGGAGGGATTGTCCGTGGTCGGGGTGCTCTGCGTCGAGATGTTCCTGACGCGAGACCACCGCCTTCTGGTCAACGAGCTCGCCCCGCGCCCCCACAACTCCGGCCACCTGACCTTCGACGCCTGCGTCACCAGCCAATTCGAGCAGCAGCTCCGGGCCATCACCGGCCTCACCCTGGGCTCGACCGAGCTCCTTCGCCCTGCCGCCATGGCCAATCTCCTGGGAGATCTCTGGCAGAACGGCGAGCCCAACTGGGCCGCCGCCTGCAGCCACCCTGACGTCAAGCTCCACCTCTACGGCAAAGCCGAGCCGAGGCCCGGAAGGAAGATGGGCCACCTCACTGCGCTGGCGGGGACGCCGGGCGAGGCGCTGGGGCGGGTGGTGGAGGCACGGGGGGCGTTGACGGGCGGAGTTTGAGTGCCGGGAGCATTCGACGCGTCGCCCAAGGACCCTCATCACCCCGGCCCTCTTCTCCCAGCCTCCCCCCCGCCTGACGGGAGAAGAGGGAGAACAGCCAAGAGCAATTCTGCCTTAATAGGACTTCCTGCTCCCCTCTCTCCCGGTCGGTGGGGGGGGAGGCTGGGAGAGAGGGGGCTGGGGAGTGAGGGCCTCGAAGCGGCGGACAGAGATCCGTCGACGAGACCGGTCCGGCGTCACGATCCTGGCTCTACTTTTCGCTCCGCTCCTATCCCTCCGGCACCAGCCACTCGTCATTCACGTTGTCGTAGACGACGCTGTCGACGAAGCGGGCGATTTCGATGACGACGGATTCCACGTCCGGGTGACTGGGGTCGAGGGTGGGCCCGGTGTCGGCTTCCTGGACGTCCAGCCGCGCTGTGCACTGCCGGACGGCTTCCACCCAGTCCTCAGAGAGGGCTCCGCCGGCGCGATCGGCCAGATCCTCGATCTCATCCGGCACGATGTCAGGATCGTCCTCGATCTGGATCGTCAGGGGAACGGCGGTTTCCACGCGCAGTTGCGGGATCGCGTCCGAGAATCCTCGCCACTCCGTCAGCGTGCACTGGAATGGGACGTTCGCGGCGAGGTGATCCAGGAGATCCGTCAGGGTGAAAACGTGCTCTTCAGGGTCGTAGGGAATGACGGCTGCTACGAACATGCGGAGATCTTCTCACGAAGAAGCCCCGAGATAGTTGCAACTGCCAACTAGATCGGTTAGACTCCGTTCATGAGCAGCGCAGCAACCCTCCTGCCGATCCTGACAGCCTCCGATCCCGATCCCAATCTAGAACGGGACGCCGAGGCGCTGTACGACTCCGTCTCCGAGTTGGTGCGGGTCTACCAGTCGCTGGATCGCGACCGGATCTGCTGCCACGACATCTCCATCGCCCAGTGCAACGCCCTGGAGGGACTCTCGCGCAAGGGCGGGCTGACCCTGGGTGAGCTGGCCGCCCATCTCTATCTGGACAAGAGCACAACCAGCCGGGTGGTGGATGCTCTGGAGCGCAAGGGCTACGTGGATCGCTCGCCGCACCCCACCGATGGGCGGGCGCTGCTGCTGGTGACGACGGAGCGGGGGCGGGCGCTCTACCAGTCAATCCGGAAGGGGCTGCTGGCCGACGAGCAGACGCTCCTGGCCGGCTTCGATCCTGAAATTCGCAAGGCGATGCCGCAGCTCATCTCCCGCCTCGCCCGGGCCGTCGCCGCCCGGCTGGTCAACGGCGAGTCGTGCTGCACGGTGAGCTAGAAATCCGAAGCGGCGCTCCGGAAAGGATCCCGAGCGCCTTTTCAAACTCTGATAGTTGCAACTGACAACGAAAGGGACCGACCATGAACACTGAGCTTTCCACTTCTTCCAACGCAGGCACGACGCTCGATCCGCAGACCGTCCGCGAGGTCGTCAAAGAGAAATACGGGGCGGTAGCCCGCCAGGTGAAAGAAGGATCGGCGACCAGCTGTGGCTGCGGTTGCGCCTGCGGCGTCGAGCGGGACCCGATCACGATCGACCTCTATGAGGAGAGTCAGACGGCGGGACTGCCGCTCGAAGCCGTCTTCGCTTCCATGGGCTGCGGCAATCCCACGGCGCTGGCGTCCCTGGCACCGGGCGAGGTCGTGCTGGACCTGGGATCGGGAGGCGGCATCGACGTCCTCCTCTCCGCTCGGCGAGTTGGACCGACGGGCAAGGCCTACGGCCTGGACATGACGGACGACATGCTGGCGCTGGCCCGCGAGAACCAGCGCAAGGCGGGCGTCGAGAACGTGGAGTTCCTCCAGGGAGAGATCGAGGCCGTGCCGTTGTCCGACTCGTCGGTGGACGTGATCATCTCCAACTGCGTCATCAACCTGTCGTCCGACAAAGGGAAGGTCTTGAACGAGGCCTTCCGCGTGCTGCGGCCAGGCGGCCGCTTCGCCGTGTCGGACATCGTGCTTCGCGGCGTTTTGCCAGAAGCTCTCCAGCGGAGCTTCGAGTCCTGGTCCGGCTGCGTTGCCGGGGCGCTTCAGGAGTCCGACTACCAGCGATTGTTGGCGGCGGCGGGTTTCGAGGAGATCGAGATCGAGCCCACCCGCATCTTCGTCGGGGCGGACGTCCTGCCCTTCCTGGAGACCGCGGGGCTCGACGCTTCACTGGCCAG
>DATIOS010000035.1:0-12089 GCA_035472915.1 Thermoanaerobaculia bacterium | reverse complement strand
GCGCGATGGACACGTACTTTCTCGCGATGGACACGTCCAACGGCTAAAGTGCCACGTCCATCGGCCCGATGTCTGTGTCCATCGTCACGATGGACATGTCCATCGTGACGATGTGGACGCGCTTCAACGGGACGTGCGGGGACAGAAAGCCGATGTCCTGGCCGGCGGGTTGCATCCTCCGATCCAGCGCGAGATCTTACGGCCCATGGCGACCTATGCGATCGGCGACATCCACGGCTGCTTCGAGACCCTCCGGGGACTCTTGCGCTGCATCGCGTTCGATCCGCGGCAGGATCGCCTCTGGTTGGTGGGCGATCTGGTCAATCGCGGACCAGCCTCGCTGGCGGTGCTGCGCTGGGCCGTGGACCACGGCGACCGGGTCGTCACCGTGCTCGGCAATCACGACCTTCATCTCCTGGCTCGGGTCTCCGGGGTGGGCGGACCCAGGAAGCGCGACTCCCTGGACGAGGTTCTCGCGGCGCCCGACCGCGACGATCTCCTTGCCTGGCTGCGAACCCGGGCGTTGATTCACCGCGACGGCGAGACGCTCATGGTCCACGCCGGGCTCTTTCCCGCCTGGAGCCCGCGGCAGGCCCAACGTTTGGCGCGCGACGTCGAGGAGCGCCTGCGCGGCGAGGGGGCCGCGAAGCTTCTCGCTTCCATCGAGGAGCGGACGGCCGAGCGTTGGAAGGAAGGGCTCGCCGGCCCCGAGCGGGCGCGGGCCGCCCTGGCGGGTTTCGCCCGGATGCGCACCTTGGACCCGGCCGGCCGAATGTGTGCCGGCTTCAGCGGACCGCCGGAGGAAGCGCCGAAGGGGTGCCGCCCGTGGTTCGCCATGCGCGGCCGGCGCAGCGCCGGGCTCACCGTCATATTCGGGCATTGGGCTGCCCTGGGACTGAAGATCGGCGGCGGCATCGCGGCCCTCGACACCGGCTGCGTCTGGGGGCGGCAGCTCACGGCCCTGCGTCTGGACGACTGGCGGGTTTTTCAGCAGCCGGCGCTAGAGGAGAGCGCAAGCGCCGCCGCCGGCGGTCCCGACGCACCAGGGCGACGACGCGCAGCGCCATCACCTGGATGAGGGGAACGGTGGCGAGGTGGGCGAGGTTCTCGCGGCCGTACTTCCAGCCGCCGCCGATCAGCAGCGGTGCCGCGACCTGGCCGGCGAAGTAGACGCCGGTGAGGAGAAGCCAGACCGCCAGCCACCGCATGGTGGGCCGATCATAATAGGATTGCGCCGCGGAGGAAGCGCGGATCTATGGACGAGACGAATCGGGAGCGCACCTGGCAGCTGCTCGGGCTCCTTTTCAAGGCCCATCCCTGGCATGGCGTGGCCATCGGTCCCGACGCTCCCAACGTGGTGACGGCCTACATCGAGCTCGTTCCCACGGACACGGTCAAGTACGAGATCGACAAGGCCAGCGGCCATCTCAAGATCGACCGTCCGCAGCAGTTCTCGAACGTCTGCCCCACCCTCTACGGTTTCATTCCGCGCACCTTCTGCGGTGAGCGGGTCGCCGCCTTCGCCCAATCCCACACCGACCTGCCGGCGCTCGAGGGCGACGGCGATCCGCTGGACATCTGCATCCTTTCCGAGAAGGCGTTCTCGCACGGCGACTTCCTCCTGCAGGCCATTCCCCTGGGCGGGCTGCGGCTGATCGACCACGACCAGGCGGACGACAAGATCATCGCCGTGCTCAAGGGGGACGTGGCCTACGGACAAGCGCGGGAGATCGAGGACGTGCCGGAAGCCGTGATCGAGCGGCTCAAGCACTACTTCCTCACCTACAAGCGGCCGCCCGAGGCGGATCGCGGGGCCGTCGAGATCGCCGAGGTCTACGGCCGGACCGAGGCCTGCGAGGTGATCGAGCGCAGCCGGGAAGATTATCGGCGGAAGTTCCCCGAGATCGAGACCGGCCTTCAGGAGCTGCCCGACGTGAAGTAGCGTTCGCAGGCAGGCACCCGTCTGCTGTAAACTACCAAGCTTGCTGCCGCTCCACATTTTCCCACCAGGGCTGGATGGGCTGACGTAACCGGATGGCTTTCCGCTCCGAGGACAGGGTCTGCTACGAGTTCGACGATTTCTTCGTCGATCCTATTCGCCGTGTCCTGCTGCGCGGCGACGAGCCGGTGCCGATCTCGCCGAAGGTGCTGTCGATCCTCGTCGTCCTTCTGGGGCAGCCGGGCGAGGTGGTGGAGAAGTCGGACCTGATCGAGAGGGTCTGGGGCGCTGCTCATGTCAGCGAAGGCAATCTGACGCAAAACGTCTTCGCCCTGCGCAAGATCCTCGGCGAGAAGGCCAACGAGTCCCATTACGTGGTCACCGTGCCCGGTCGCGGATACTCCTTCGCGGGCGAGGTTCGCCGGATCGAACGCGCTGCCACCGGAGTTTTTCCCATGGTTGCCAACCTGGCGCCGCCGCCGGTTGCGGAGCCTGCGACGGCGAAGCCGCCCGCCGCCATCGAGCCGCCGACGTCGCCGGCCGCGGCCGTTTCCGCTCCACTCCCGGAGATCGACGCCCCGCGCCGGTCGCACGTCAGGCGCCGGGTGGTGGTGCTGATCTTGGTCCTCCTGGGTGCGGTTCTCTTGGGATTCCTCCGCTTCCACTCCCGCCGGGACTCGGGCGTGCCCGGACTTGCCACGGCGACGAAGACCCGTCTATCCGTGGTGGTGCTCGAGTTCCGCAGTCTGTCGCCGAAAGCAGAGACGGGTTGGCTTCAGTCGGCATTGGCCGAGATGCTCACCACCGAGCTGGCGGCGGGTGGGAAGCTGCGGGTTCTCCGCGGCGAGATGGTGACCCAGGCCCAAAAGTCGCTTGCCTTCCAGGAGGACGGCAGCCTGCGCCGCGGCGACCTCCAGCGCCTGCACGCCGCGCTGGGAGCCGATCGGGTCGTCCTGGGCAGCTATCTCTCGGCGGGGGACAAGATTCGTCTTGACCTCCGAGTCGTCCGGGCGCCGGAAGCCGCCACCTTGTTCTCGGTGGCCGAGGTGGGCACCGGATCGGGGTTGTTCGAGCTGGTTTCCCGAGCCGGTACGAGCTTGCGCGAGTCGTTGGGCGTGGAGGCGCTGTCGCCCGAGCAGGCGCGGCAGGCTCGCGCCCTCCAGCCGAAGAGCGCCGAGACGACGCGGCTGTACAACGAAGGGTTGCTGCGGCTGCGGGCCTTCGATCCGCCGGGGGCCATGGCGTTGCTGCAAAAGGCCGCGGCTGCCGATCCCGAGTCGGCGGTGATCCATTCAGCCCTGTCCCAGGCCTGGAACGGACTGGGCTACGACTCCAAGGCGGTGGCCGAGGCGCGCAAAGCGTCGGAGCTGGCCGCCTCGCTGTCGCGCGAGGAGCGGCTGGCCATTGAGGCGCGGCTTCATCAGGCGAGCAAGCAGTGGGACCGGGCCGCCGAGACCTACCGCTCGCTTTGGACCTTTTTTCCGGACGAGATCGAATACGGGCTGCAACTCGCAGACAGCCTGACGGCGGGTGGCCACGGCACGGAGGCGTCGGCCGCCATCGCGGCCCTGCGCCGGCTCCCGGCTCCGCCGGGCCTCGATCCACGGATCGACCTCGCCGAAAGCCGCAACGCTCTTCGCCTGTCGGACTTTGCCACCCAGCTTCGCGCCGCCGAATCGGCGGCGGTCAAGGGCCGGAAGTCCGGCCAGATCACGCTGGTCTCGCGAGCCCTGATCATGCAGGGCATTGCACTGGTGAGGATGAGCAGGCCCCAGGAGGCCCTGGGCTTGTTTCGCGAGGCTCGGGATCTCGCGCAGCAGGCCGGCCACCAGTGGCAGGTTGGGATGGCGCTGGCCAATCTCGCTCAGGCCCTCAAGAGCCTGGGCGATCTCACCGGCGCGGAGAAGGCCGATCAGGAGGCTTTGGGAATCGCTCGGCGGACGGGCAGCGGCATCGGCATGGCCTCTCAGCTGTACCTCCTGGCCGAGCTGCATTGGGAGCGGGGCGAGCTCGGCGAGGCTCGCCGGCTGCTCGATGAGGCCTACCACTGGAACGTGGAGATCGGCGATCGCGTCATGCAGACGGTCTGCATGAACCTCCTCGCCCAGGTCTTGTGCGCCCAGGGCGAGTTGGCGGCAGCCCGGGAGCGACTGGACAACGCCCTGCAGCTGGGCGAGGACATGGCCAATCCCGCAGTGGAGGCTCAGGCTCTCGGCAACCTCGGCAACGTCCTGGCGCTCCAGGGCGATCTCCCGGGGGCTCGAAGCCGCCACGCGAAAGCTTTTTCCAGCTTCCACCAACCGCCGGACCCGCTCCTCCCAGCCTCGACGCTGACCGCGCTGACCGATGTCGCGGCGCGGTCCGGCGACCTCCACGCCGCCTGGCAGCGTTCCTCGCAAGGGCTGGCGGCAAAGCGCCGGATGGGCGACAAGCTCGCCGTCGCCCGCCTCCTGGGCGCACAGGCGCGCCTGGCCTACGACCGGGGGGATCTCGCCGCATCGCGGGATTTCAGCACGGAGCAGCTCCGCCTGGCGAAAGAGTTGGGTGCGAAATCCCTCGGCGCCGCGGCCCTGCGCAGCCTGGGATGGGCCGCCCGCGCGGCGGGCGACCTGGACGGCGCACGGAAGTTTTCTCAGGAAGCTCTCGACATCAGCTCTTCCCTGGGCTGGAACCTGCAGGCGACGGAGATCCGCCTCGATCTGGCCCGTTTGGCGCTGGCGGCTGGCCGCCCCGCCGAGGCGTCGAATCTGGCCCGGGAGGCGGCGTCCTGGTATCAGAAGCGCAAGATGGACGGCGGCGAGGCGCTGGCGCTGGCCGTGCTGAGCGAAGCCCTCCTCGCCCAGGGCGCAAAGCCGGAAGCCGGTCAGGCGGCGGTGGAGGCGCGGTCACGGCTGGGCAACAGCGAGGATCTGGAGCTCCGCATTGAGATGGCCGCTTCCCTGGCCCGCATCGCCGCGGCCAGCGGCCAGACCCCCAAGGCGCTTCACGACCTGCGGCAGGCGATCTCGGATGCGGACCGGAGCGGGTTCGTCGCCTCGGGAATGGAAGCGCGGCTGGCCCTGGGACAGATCCTGCGCGGGATGAAAGATCCGGCCGGCGAGATCCTGCTCACGGCGGTGCGCCGCGATGCGGAGACCCGGGGATTCCGGCGCGTGGCGGCGCTCACCGTCCCGCAAGCGCCGCGGCCGTCGCCGCTGGGCTAGGGAGCTGCCCAAGACCCTCATCACCCCGGCCCTCTTCTCCCGCCCCCTCCCAACCCCCCTCACCGGGAGAAGAGGGAGACCTGCGAGGTAGCTCCAATCGGGTTCCCCTCTCCCGGTGTGGGGGGTTGGGAGGGGGCGGGAGAGGGGCAGGGGAGGGGCAGGGGTGAGGGTCTTGGGCGGGGGCGCTCGCAGTAGAGTTAACGGCTATGGGCGTCTAACGCGCCTTCTCCGGCACCCCCATCTCTTTCAGCAGCGGCTTGGCCGCCTCGCCGTTCAGGGCCTCCAGCATCCACAGCAGATAGCGGATGTCGACGCTGACGTTGCGAGCCACGTTGGGGTCGTAGCCGAAGTCGTTGGCGACGTTCTCCCAGACGCGGTCGAAGTTGACCCCGACCAGCTCGCCTTTGTGGTTGAGCACGGGACTGCCCGAGTTGCCTCCCGTGGTATCGGCGTCGGCGAGAAAGTTGACCGGCACGTCCTTCAGCTTGGAAGCGGCCCAGCGGCTCATCGGAGCTTTCGCAGCGGCGGTCAGAAGCTCCTTCGGCGCGGCGAAAGGCTCCTCGCCGGTGTTCTTCTCCACCACGCCGGCGAGCGTGGTTTGAGGGCGCATCCACATGCCGTCCCGCGGCACGTAGCCCTGCACGTGGCCGAGGGTCACCCGCAAGGTGCCGTTGGCGTCCGGGGCGACCGGCTTGCCGGCGTGGGCGATCACCGCCCGCTGCCAGCGCGGACGCAGCCGCGAAATCGCGCCGTCGAAGCGGTCGTTGCGCTCCTTGAGGGCTCTCAGCTCGGCGTCGAGGCTGAAGGCGAGGTCGAGAAGGGGATCGTGCCGGGCCCGAAGCTGGTCCGCGCTTTCGTCGAACATCTTCTTGCGTGCCGCGAGATCGGTGACCTTGCTGTGGGCCAGAAGGCCGTCGACCCGGGGGCGCAAGGACGCGCGCTCCCGGGCTCCACCGGCGAAGGCCTCGACGGCCGGCACTCGACTATCCGCCGGCAGGTTGGCGAGACGGGCGAGGACGTCGGTCAGCAGCGCGGCCTCGGTGGCGAGGTGCATGCGCTTCTGGTCCCGTTCCAGCTTTTCGCGGAGGATGTCGCGGTTGCGCTCCTGGTAGTCCGGCTCGCGTTCGAGGTCGGGCTTCGCCTTCTCGCCTGCCCAGCGCACCAGGGAGAGGGCGAGGTCGAGAGGCTTGGGGCCCCGGCGCATCTGATCGAGGAGGAAATCGCGGTCCCAGGTGTGGCGCCGCTCGGCCACCAGGCGGGCGAGGGTCTCGCGCGCCGCGAGGGCGTCCCGCTGCTCGGGATGCGAAGCCGCCCAGGCGACGATCGCCTTCTCGCTTTCGGTCTTGTTCTCCAGGATGTGGCCGCGGCGCAGGCCGGCCACCTGCCCGCGGGCGTTCTTCTCGTTGTTGGCGAGTACCTTGATGCGGTCGGCGAGGGCGATGCGCGCCGTCTCGTTCTGGGCCGAGGCGGCTTCCATCACGTCCAGCCAGCCGCGGTAGAGCGCGCTCATTCCGGGATAGAAAAGGGTTGCCCGCTCGGCCATCTCGGCCTCGGTGTAGGAACGGTACGTCCGGACGGGATAACCCACCAGCATGATGAAGCTGTTGTTTTCGAGCCCTTCGGCAGCCACGGGAAAGAAGTGCTGCGGGTGATAGGGGACGTTGGCGGTGGCATGGGCGGCGGGCTGGCCGTCCGGCGCTGAGTAGACGCGGAGCAGGGCGAAGTCGCCGGTATGCCGGGGCCAGCTCCAGTTGTCCACCTCGCCGCCGTACTCGCCCACGGCGCGCGGCGGCGCGTAGACCAGCCGCACGTCGGGATACTCGAGGCTCTCGTTGAGCTGGTACAGCACGCCGCCGTCGAAGGTCGCCACCTCGCAACGGCGGTTCGCCTGCTGCTCGCAGGCCGCCACGAGATCCTTTTTCTTGCGCTCGATGGCCTTGAATCGCACCAGATCGTCCGCCTTGGCCGGCACCGCGGCTTCGACCTCGGCCGTGACGTCGGTGATGCGATGGGGAACGGTGGCGCGGACGCCGGAGCCGGGGAGCTCGTCCGCCGGAGTCTGGGCGAGGAAACCGTCGGTGATGAGGTCGCGCTGCGGCGTCGAGTGCTGCTGCAGGATGCCGAAGGCGCAGTGATGATTGGTGACCAGCAGCCCGCGCTCGGAAATGAAGCCGGCCGAGCAGCCGCCGATCCGTACGGCGGCGTCCAGCAACCCGCCGCCCTCGCGGCTCCACAGGGTTTCCGGCGCCACCTGGAGGCCTTGCTCGCGCAGCCATTTGGGGCCCAGCTCGAGGATCTGTTCGGGAGTCCACTTCCCTTCGATGGCAACGGCGGTTCCGGAGACGGCCAGCAAGCCGAGGACGAACGCGACAAGGCGACAGCGGCAGAGGTTGTTCATGGCGCGCAATATATCGCGCGCGGAGCTTGCTAGGAGATGCCGTGCAGCAGTCTGCGGTAGGCGCTGAGATGCCGGAAGGCCGCTTCCTTCTCTCCCAGCTTTTCGTAGACTCCCGCCAGGTTGTAGTGCGCGTCGGCGTAGCCGGGCTCGCTGCCGAGGGCGGTTTCATAGGCCTCGGCGGCGGCGCGCAGCAGGCCGAGATCCTGCAGGGCCACGCCAAGGTTGAAGGCGGCGGTGGCGTCCTCGGGCCGGATGGCGAGAGCCTGCCGGTAGTGGCGCTCGGCTTCGGCGGTCTCGCCCCGCTCGTGCAGCAACCGGCCGAGGTTGAGGTGGGCGTCGGCGAGGCTCGCGTCGAGCTTCAGGGCGCGGCTGTAGGCGGCGAGGGCTTCGTCGGTCGCGTCGTCGTACTCCAGTTGGCTGCCGTGCTCGAACCAGGACTCGGCCGTCTCCGGCGCCGTCGTCAGCGTGGGTTGCGTGGGCGTCCGCAGGGGAAGGGTCGAGGCCTCGCGCGCCAGCTCGGCGAGCTCGAAGTCGAACAGCGCCTGCCCCGACTCGGGGTTCCACACGTCCCGGCCGTCTCTCACCACCACGTGGTGCCCCTCGGCGGAGATGCGGACGCCGGTGAGCGTGCGGCCCTCGGGGAGCTGCTCGCGCAGGTTCTGCAGCGCGAGGTGGATGCGCCGCTGCGGCACGTGGGCGGCGAGGAGGCCCTTGGCCGTGCGCAGCAGGACGAGATCCTGGAAGGAAAAGTAATACTCGCCGCGCGGCCCCTGCCGCGGCGCCAGGAATCCGGCGCGGACATAGGAGCGGACCTGGCCGGCAGAGAGGCCGAGCAGTGCCGCCACATCCTTGGTCGAGTAGCCGCTGGGGAGAGCCGGGCTTTCCAGAGCGCCCGGCGGACTGAGGGCGAAGGACCGGTTCATCGCCCCCAGTGTACCGCGAACACCTTACTTCTTTGAGCTTTTTCTCTTGGCCACTTCCGCGGAGCCGCCCTCGGAGCGGGGAGACCTGCGGGCCGGTTTGCGGTCGGCGAGCGAAACCGGAGCCGCCACGGCCGGAGCGTTGCCTCCGGCGGCGGCGAGGCTCGCCTTGAGCGCCGCCATCAGGTCGATGACCTGCGCCTTGGGCTCCTCGACAGGGGGAGCGGTGAGCTCCTCGCCCTGCACCTTGCGTTCGATCAGCGCCCGCACCTGCAGGCGCTGCTTGTCCTCGTACTCCTCGGGTTTGAACGTGTCGGTGGCGATCTGCTCGATGAGCTGGATGGCGAGCTTGATCTCCGGCTCCTTCACCTCGGCCGGCCCCACCGGCACCTCGCCGAAGGAGCGCAGCTCGTCGGCGTAGCGGAGCTGCTGCATGATGAGGCCCGTTTCGAAGGGCCGCAGCAGCACGAACTGGTCCTTGCCGCGGGCCGAGTAGCGCGCCAGGGCGGCGCGGCCGGTGCGCTTCATCGCCTCGGCGAGCAGGCGGTAGGGCCGGTCGCCCCCCTTGTCGGGTCCCAGGTAGTAGGACTTCTCGTAATACAACGGGTCCACCCGCTCGAGGGGCACGAACTCGGTGATCTCGACCGCGTTGGTCGGCTCCGGAATCAGGGCTTTGAGCTCTTCTTCCGTGAAGAGGACATACTGGTTCTTCGAGTACTCGTAGCCCTTGACCATTTCGTCGCGGCCCACGATTTCATTGTCGACCGGGCAGTAATACTGTTGCCTCACCCGGGAACCGCACTTCTTGTGCATCATGTTGAGTTGAATGCCAGCCGCGCTCTCGCCGGTGGAATAAAGCTTCACCGGGATGGAAACGAGGCCGAAGGAAATCATTCCGGAAGCAAAGGGTCGGGCGCTCATAAGGCGTAATATACCATTGAAACCAAGCCCGTGGCGAGTTGTTTTTCAAAAAGAGAACGGCTTTCCTTGCGCTTCCGCTGCAGGTCACTTATTTCACCTTTGGCGAAAAATCCCCCTGAAAAGGAAACGCCCCTCTCCCGAAAGAGAGGGGCGCCCGGTGTTACCCGACGGCGCTGCTCGGGTTAGTTGACGTTCAGGGTGAAGTCGTCGACCACGAAGGAGGTCTGCAGCGAGCTGTCCTCTGTGCCGACGAGGAAGATCTGGACGGTCTGACCCTTGAACGCGGTCACGTCGTAGGTCCTCTGCAAGAAGCCGGTGTTCTTGTTCAGGTTGGAGAATGTCTGGAGGGTCGAGAGCACCGTGCCCGAGGTGTTGCGGATCTGCACCTTCAGGGTATCGAACGCGATCGTGGTGGTCGTCTCGGCCGAATCGATGTGGAGCCAGAAGGCGAGGGTCGCGCTGGTGGCGGTCGACGGGATCGTCACCGTCTGGAGGATGCTGTCGGTGTGGGTCGTGCCGTAGCCGTCGAGCCACGCCTTCCACGTGCCGGAGTGGGGCGGCTCAGCCGAGGAGCTGTCGATGACGGCCGGGGTGGTCGTCCACGGCGCGGGGCTGCCCGAGCCATTCTCGAAGCCGGGGTTGCCGATCAGCTGCGTGGTGCCGCCGGTCACCGTCAGGGTCACCGTGGTGGTGTGGGTGATGCTGGCGCCGGTGCCGGTGACCGTGATGGTCGAGGTCCCGGCGGCCGCGGTCGTGGCGACGGTGATGGTCATCGTCGAGCTGCCCGAGCCGGGCGCCGCGATCGGGTTGGGGCTGAAGGCGACGGTCACGCCCGTCGGCTGACCGGAGGCCGAGAGGGAGATGGCGGAGTTGAAGCCGCCGGAGACCGCGGTGGTGATCGTCGAGTTGCCCGAAGCGCCCTTGGCGATCGAGATCGAGCTCGGCGAGGCCGAGATCGTGAAGTTCGGAGTCGGAACGCTGGTGACGGTCAGGCTGACGGTGGTGGTGTGGGTGACGCTGCCGCCGGTGGCCGTGATGGTGACCGTGGAGGTGCCCAGGGTCGCGGTCGACGACGCGGTGAAGGTCAGCGTCGAGGTGCCCGAGCCGGGCGCCGCGATCGGGTTGGGGCTGAAGGCAGCGGTCACGCCGGCCGGCAGGCCGGAAGCGGAGAGCGAGATGGCGGCGTTGAAGCCGCCGGAAACCGCGGTCGTGACCGTGGTGCTGGCGGTCGATCCCTGGACGACGGACACTGAGCTCGGCGAGGCCGAGACGGTGAAGTCAGGGGTGGTGACCGGGGACGGGGTGACCGAGATGCAGGTCGAGGGCGCCGAGGCGCAGGCCTCGTTGCCGCTCGGGAAGGCGGTCACCTGGTAGAAGTAGGTCAGGCCGTTGGACAGCACGTTGTCCGCGAGCGTCGTGGCGGAGGTGGGGGGGTTGGGCGAGATCTTGGTGAAGCCGGCGTTGCAGCCCTGCTCGTTGCGGAACACGTCGTAGACCGCCGAGCCGGAGCTCGTCCAGGAGAGGGCCGCCGAGTTGTTGCCGGCGGTGACGGTGAGCGTCGGCGTGGCCGGCGGGGTGCAGCCGGAGAACGTCGTCGAGGCGCCGGCGTCGCCGGGGCAGGCGATGGCGTGGCGGTTGAAGGCGGCGAAGAGCGCACCGCCGTGCGGCGTGCCGTTGGCCAGGTTGCCGTCATCGTCGTCCACGGCGCGCATGGTCTTCCACAGCGAACCCGTGCCGCAGCCGTCGGAGGCGAAGGTGGAGTGGTTGCAGGTGAAGGCGCTGGTGGCCGTGTTGCGAGAGAGGTACCACAGGCGGTCGAGGGTCGTCCAGGCCGGGCCGGTGCCGGCGCCGGGCAGGTCGCGGTTGGCGAAGTCCCAGATCGTCTCGGTGGGCACGTACGACTCGCAGTGAACTTCCTTGCCGCACGGACCGGTGCCGCCGGAGCCGGCGGGGCAGTGGATCTTGATGAAGTTGAGGGCCGTCGCCGCGGTGCCGGAGGCGTGCTTGACGAAGTCGGCTTCGCGAACGCCCGTGCAGGAAGTGCAGGCGTCGCCGTAGCCGGAGCAGTTGCCGGAGAGGAGGCCGGCGCCCAGGCAGGAGGTGTGGAGGGCGATGATCGACGTGGTGTCGCCGTAGGACTCGCCGGTGGCGCCGTCGGGCGCGGTGCCGGTGCCGTCGTTCTGGTCGATACCGTGGCCGAACTCGTGCAGCGAGACGCCGGCGATCATGCCGGTGTTGGCGCAGCCGCCGCCCGATTTGAAGAAGTTCAGGGTCGAGCCGTTCCAGTAGGCGTTGCAGGTCTGGTTCAGGTTGACGTTGACCGTCAGCACCTGGTTGAGCCAGGTGTTGGAGGGCAGCCAGCCCTTGACCACTTCCTTGATGCGGTTGACCTGGTAGAACTGCTCACGGGAGGCATGGGTGTTGCCGTTGCCGCCGTGACCGGGGGTCGTGCAGTCGGTGCCCGTGGAGGTGCCGAAAGCGATGTTGCCGGAAGCGTCCGAAGCCTGCGAGATGGTGCCGCAGGTGTCCGTGATCTTCACGAATTGGCCGTTGAGGGTCGAGGTGACCGTGCCGCTGGTGTAGTTGTAGACGCCGCCCGAGTTGGTGAATTCTCTCGGGATTCTGTATCTGAAGGAACTAACGCCTAAACCAGGAGTTGTACCTCCTTGAGAAAAATAAGTGTAACACCTCGGTGTTGCACTTGAAGA
>DATIOS010000034.1:0-14827 GCA_035472915.1 Thermoanaerobaculia bacterium | reverse complement strand
GAGGAAGGCATCAACGAGGGCGGCTCGTACTGCTCGTGGATCGCGTCGGGCACGTCGTACTCGACGCACGGCGTGCAGACGATTCCTTTTTATATCTACTACTCGATGTTCGGCTTCCAGCGCATCGGCGACCTCATCTGGGCGGCGGCGGACCAGCGCACGCGGGGCTTCCTGCTCGGCGCCACTTCCGGCCGCACCACGCTCAACGGCGAGGGGCTCCAGCACGAGGACGGCCACAGCCACGTTCTGGCCAGTGTGGTGCCCAACTTGCTGGCGTTCGATCCGGCGTTCGCCTTCGAGGTGGCGGTGATCATCCGCGACGGCCTCAAGCGGATGTACACGGATCGGGAGGACATCTTCTACTACATCACCCTTTACAACGAGAACTATCCGATGCCACCCATGCCGGCTGGCGCGGAGGAGGGAATCCTCAAAGGGGCTTACAAGCTCAAGTCTTCACCCGAAGGAGAGGATCGGCCAAGAATCCACCTGCTGGGGAGCGGATCTTTGCTGCGCGAGGCGGTGAGGGCGCAGGAGATCCTCCGCGAAAAATACGGCGTGGCGGCCGACGTCTGGAGCGTTACGAGCTACAAGGAGCTCCGGCGCGACGCGCTGGAGTCGGACCGTTGGAACCTTCTCCATTCGGATCAGGAGCCACGGAAACCATATGTCGTCCAGATCTTCGAGGGTGACGATTGGCCCATCGTCGCCGTCTCGGACTATATGAAGCTGGTGCCGGACATGATCTCGCGTTGGTTGCCCGGCCGGCTGCTGTCCCTTGGCACCGACGGCTTCGGTCGCAGCGACACGCGGGAGGCGCTACGCCGCTTCTTCGAAGTGGACGCCGAGTGTGTGGTCATCGCGGCCCTCTGGCAACTCGCTCAGCGCGGCAAGGTGGATCGCGGGGTGGTGAAGCGGGCGATTGAGGAGCTTGGAGTTGATCCGGGCAAGCTCGATCCCCTGATCAGTTAGAGCGGGCCGATCGTGAAGTCGAACAGGTTTCTGCAGGCTCTGGCCCTGTCGTTGCTGCTGCCGGCCCTGGTAGTGGCCGAGCCGGTGATCTACAAGGTGGACGTCGATCACAGCGGCGTGAGCTTCTCCGTCCGTCATTTCGTCTCGAACGTCTCGGGCCGCTTCCGCGACTTCGACGGCGTCATCAAGTACGACAAGGCAAATCCCGCGGCGTCGAGCGTCGAATTCACCGTCAGGGTGGCCTCGATCGACACCACGAACAACGACCGCGACGAGCATCTGCGGTCGAAAGATTTTTTCGACGTCCAAAAGTTCCCCACCTTGACGTTCTCCAGCACCCAGGTCGCGGCGAAAGATAGTTCCACGCTGAACGTGACTGGCAACCTGACTCTGCACGGCGTCACCCGCTCGGTCACCCTGCCCGTTTCGCTCCTGGGTACCGTCAAGACTCCGCGAGGCGAGAAAGCCGGCTTCGAGACCGCCTTCAAAATCGATCGCAAGGAGTTCGGGATCACCTGGAACAACGTCCTCGATTCGGGGCCCGTGCTGGGGGATGAGGTAAAGATCACGATTGAGGTCGAGGCGAACCGGCAGGTGGACTCGGGCGGGAAGCGGTAACATGCAGTAACTCGTTTCGTGGGTTCTCGAAGGAGGCTGGCTTTGAAAGACGACGCTGGCGAAGACCAAGAACCTACCCCTGACTCCGATCCGCTGCTGACGCGACGCGGTCTCCTGACCGGCGCGGGTCTGGGCAGCGCAGCGCTTGCGGCAGGGGGAATCCTCTCGGTTCTGGAGACGGCGGACGCCGCGAAAGCGGCGCCGAAGGCAAAGCATGCCGCGCCGCAGGATCGCCGGCTGGCTCAGGCTTTTGACATTCGGATGAAGGCCGCCCGGCACGAGCGCGACTTCGGGGCCGCGGCTCACCTTACCAACGGCGAGGAGGAGTCGCTGCCGGGCCGTGTCGCCTGCTACTCGAAGGGCCTTCCGCACGACCGCAATGGCAACGTCGACGCCAAGGCTTACGACATCTATCTAGGCGCTCTGCGCTCGCGCCGGCCCGAGGATTTCGAGCGCATCCCGCTCGGCGGCTTCGTCAAGCTGGCAAACCCGCAGTCCGCCTGGGCCTTCGAGCTGATTGGCCCTGACAGCTCGCAGGTGCCGTGCCCGCCGGCTCCCGGCTTCGCCAGCGCCGAGCAGGCGGGCGAGATCGTGGAGCTCTATTGGCAGGCCCTCTTGCGCGACGTGCCATTCACCGACTACGGCTCGCATCCGCTGGTGGAAAAGGCCGCGGCGGAGCTCTCGGCAAACCCCGGTTTCACTGGACCGCGGCGGGAAGGCCGGGTGATGCCGGATACGCTGTTCCGCGGTTCGACCGAGGGCGACCTCGTAGGTCCCTACATCTCTCAGTTCCTGTGGAAGCTGGTCCCCTTCCTGCCGATCAAGATCGAGCAGAAGATCCGCACGGCGGTCCCCGGCGTCGACTACATGACCGACTTCGACGGCTGGCTGGCGATCCAGAACGGCGCTCTGTCCGGCGTCAACCGCTTCGATCCGGCGGCTCGCTACATCCGCAACGGCCGCGACCTCGGCGAGTACGTGCACCGGGATTTCACTTACCAATCCTTCCTCAGCGCCTGCCTGATCGCGCTCAAGGCCGGCACGCAGCCCGACGGAGGAAACCCTTACAAGCACTCGCGCACGCAGGGCTCTTTCACCACCTTCGGCCAACCTTTCCTTTTCTATCTGCTCGCCGTCGTGACGCAGGTGGCGCTCAAGGCCTGCTGGTACGAAAAGTGGGCCGTCCACCGGCGCCTGCGGCCGGAGGAGTACGGCGGGCGAGTCGAGGCCAACGCGAGCGGTCGCGCGAAGCACTCTCTACCCGACGGGCTGCTCGACTCGGCGGCGGTGGCGGCGGTCCGCGAGCGATTCAAGACGGCGTTGCTGCCGCAGGCGTATCCGGAAGCGTGTCCAACGCACCCTTCCTATCCGGCGGGCCACGCGGTGATCTCCGGCGCTTGTGCGACGGTGCTCAAAGCGTGCCTCGACGAGTCGCACGTGATCCCCGAGCCGGTGCAGTCGAGCCCGGACGGTCTCTCGCTTCAGCCTTGGAAAGGAGCAGCGCTCACGGTCGGCGGAGAGCTCGACAAGCTCGCATCAAATATCTGCCTGGGACGCGATTTTGCCGGTTTGCACTGGCGCACGGACGCCCGGGCTGGCTTGCTTCTGGGTGAAACTGTTGCCATTCGCGCCCTGGAGGAGATGAGCCTCACCGGCAACGAGCTGTTCTCGGGCTGGAGCTTGAAGCGGTTCGACGGCCGGCGGGTTACGGTGGGGTAGCCTCCAGCACCTCCCGTAACGCCCCGATCTCATTTGCGATCTCCCGCCCCAGAAACGGCCGACCGAGGAGCTCGGACAGCGCCGGGGGAATCGAGATCTCGATGCCCAGTTTTTCGTAGACCGGCAGGAACTTGGCGGGGTGGGCGGTGCCCAGGAAGACGCCGGTCTCTCCAGGGGCCAGCCGGTCCTCGAGCACTCCGTAGGCGACCGCGGCGTGCGGATCGGCAAGATAACCTTGGGCGCGCAGGTCGCGAATCGATCGTTCGGTCTCCTCATCGCTTTGAGCGCCCCAGCGCAGGACCTGGCGCAGGGCCTCCAGATCTCCTCCGAAAAGGTATTCGATGCGCTCCCAGTTGTTGGGCGCTCCCACGTCCATGGCGTTCGAGAGCGTCGCCACGGACGGCCGGGGGCGATACTCCCCGGTTTCCAGGTAGTCGGGCACGGTGGTGTTGGCGTTGGTGGCGGCGACGAAAGCCTTGACGGGCAGGCCCATCGCTCTCGCCAGCAGGCCGGCGCAGAGGTTGCCGAAGTTGCCGCTGGGGACGGCGATCACGGGCGGCTCGGAGAGTCCCAATCGGCGTAGCGCGGCCACCGCCTCGGCGTAGTAGAGCGTCTGCGGCAGCAGGCGAGCGACGTTGATCGAGTTGGCGGAGGTGAGGCCGTGGCGGGCGGTCAGCGCCGCGTCGGCGAAGGCGGCTTTCACCAGCGTTTGGCAATCGTCGAAGGCGCCGTCCACGGCGAGTGCCGTGACGTTCTCTCCGAGAGTGGCGAGTTGCCGCTCCTGCAGGGCGGAGATCCGGCCCCGCGGATAGAGCACCACGACGCGCACGCCGGCCCGGCGCCAGAAGGCCCTGGCCACCGCCGCTCCGGTATCGCCGCTGGTGGCGGTGAGAATGGTCACCGGCCGGCCCGGCTCGCGCACCATGTCCAGAACAGCGGCGAAAAAGCGGGCGCCGAAATCCTTGAAAGCCAGGGTGGGACCGTGGAACAGCTCCAAGGCAGATATGCCCGGCGATATCGGCACTATTGGCGATATCGGCACCAGCGGCACGGGAAAATCCAGCGCCTCACGCACCGCTTGCGCTACCGCTTCGTGGCCCAACTCGTCCGCCAGCAGACGATCCAGGACCACGGTGCAACGCTTGCTCCAGACGAGCTCCAGCAGCTCCGGCCAGTCGGGAAAGACAGGGAGAGGCTCGGGCATCCACAGGCCGCCACCTGGAGCGATACCCGCTAGCACGGCCTGGCGAAAATTCGCGTGGCGCTGCGGGTCGCGCGTGCTCACCAGTCTCATGAAAGCACCCGAGCGCCTTGAGCGTCGAGCCGGCAGAGGCGGGCCGTGGATGTGAGACCGGATTCCTCCAGGGCGCCTTGAATGGCCGATGCCACGGCCTCGGCCTGTGGACGGCTCTCGGCCACGGCGAAGAGGGCGGGCCCGGCGCCCGAAAGGCTGCAGCCCAGGGCTCCAGCCGCCATTGCCCCAGCCTGGGCGGCGAGGAAGCCCGGCATCAGCGGCGCGCGATAGGGCTCGGCCAGAACGTCCCGTAGGCAGCGGCGAAGGAGGACGCGATCACCGGCCTCCAGAGCTTGAACGAAGCCCGCCAGGTTCTGGGCGAAAGCCAGCGTGTCCTTCAGCGGAAAGACTTTGGGGAGCACCCGTCGCATGCGCTCGGTGGCCAGCTCGAGAGCCGGAGAGACCATCACCAGGATCAGGTCGTCCGGCCATGGCAGCGCTCTGGCCTCGGGGGCACCTTTGGGGCCGGGCACCAGGAGCTGGAGGCCGCCGGCGAGCGACGGGACGACGTTGTCCAGATGAACCGAGCCCGAGACCAGGGCCTCGGCGCGGCCGGCGACGGCGAACACCTCGGAGGTGGACAGCGGCTCGCCCAGCAGTGCCTGGCAGGCGGCCAGGGTCGCGGCCACCGAGCTGGCAGACGAACCCAGTCCGGAGCAGCGGGGGAGGCGCTTGTCCAGTTGGAAAGCGAGGGTCGGGCACTCGATTCCCTTCACCCGCAGCGCCTCGCGGTAGAGGGCGTAGGTGCGCAACACGAGGTTCTGCCACGGATCTGCCGGCAGGTCCGCGGCATGCGGACCCGAGATCGTCAGGCCAACGGTGGCGGCGGATGCCGCAGTTACTACGTCGCCCCACAACGTGCCGTCGAGAGGCGCGAGGGCGGCTCCCATGAGGTCGAAGCCGGCGGCGAAGTTGCCGATGCTGGCCGGGGCGTAGGCTCGAATCTCCATGATCGTCCCCCTCGTCAATGCACGATCTTGAGCAGGTCCGCCAGCGCGCCCGCCGCCGTCACTTCGCCTCCGGCGCCGTAGCCGCGGACCACCAGCGGCGTCGGCTGGTAGTGCTCGGTGAGGAAGGAAAAGGCATTCTCGCCGCCGCGCACGGCGAACAGCGAGTGCTCCGGACCCACGGCTTCCAGACCCACTCGGCAGCGGTAGCCGCCGCCATCGGTGTTGATGGCCTCGACGATGCCGGCGTGGCGCAGCGCGAGCCCTTGGGAGATGAGGGCTTCGCGGCGGGCCGCGAAGCTGGAATCGAGCCGTGGCAGGCCGGCCAGAAACTCCTCGACGCTACCCGAGGCGTCGTACTCGGGAGGCAACACGCCCAGCACCTGCACGTCTGCCAGCTCGATACCGGCGCCCAGCTCGCGGGCGAGGATGAGAAGCTTGCGCGCCACGTCCAGCCCCGACAGGTCGTCCCGCGGATCGGGCTCGGTAAAGCCCCGGTCGCGAGCCGTGCGCACGGCCTGGGAGAAAGGTATACCCTCCTCCAAGGCTCCCAGCAGAAAAGAAAGCGAGCCCGAGAGCACAGCTTCCAGCTTCAGCACCCGGTCGCCGCCTTCGAGCAGGCTGCGCAGGGTGCCGATGACCGGCAGGCCCGCTCCCACGTTGGTTTCGTAGAAGAACCGCCGCTTCAGCCGCGCGCTCGTCCGGTGAAGCTGCCGGTAGCTTTCGAACGACGCGCTGTTGGCTTTCTTGTTCACCGTCACCACGTGCAATCCGGCGGCGAACAGGCGTCCATAGGCAGCGGCCACGCCGTCGTCCGAAGTGCAGTCGACGAACACGGGATTGACCAGCCGGGCGCGGGCTACCTCATCGAGCAGGGCGTCGAGCGATGAGGGCAGGGCGGCGTTGTCGAGCGCCGGCCGCCAGGCTGCCGGATCCAGACCACCGGCGTCGAAGGCGCAACCCTGGGAGTTGGCCACGGCGTAGAGCCGCAGATCCACCCGGCGCTCGTTCCGTGCCTCGTGCTCGGCAATCTTGCGCAGCAGCTTGGCGCCGACGTTGCCCACGCCCCAGATCACGAGCTGGAGCTCGATCCGGCGCTCGAAGAGTTGGGCGTGAAGGTGGCGCACGGCGCGCGGTGCATCGGTCGCGGCCACCACGGCCGAGATGTTGCGCTCGCTCGATCCCTGCGCGATGGCGACGACGCTGACGCCCACCGCGGCCAGGGCGCCGAAAAAGGCGCCCGCGACTCCCAAGCGATGGCGCATGCCATCGCCCACCAGCGAGAGGATGGAACCGCCAAGGCGGAGCTGGACCGGGTCGAGCAGACCGGCGGCGAGCTCCGCCTTGAAGGCCTCGTTCAGCGCCTCGCGTGCTCGGGAGCCATCCGTTTCTGCCACGGCGAAAGAAATGGCCATCTCGCTGGAGCCCTGGGTGATGAGGATGACGGAAATGCCCGCCATCGCCATCGCCTGAAACACTCGCGCGGCGACGCCGGGCACGCCCGTCATTCCCGAGCCGCTGACGTCGACCAGGGCCACGCCGGGTAGATAGGTGATGCCTCGGGCGCCGATGTCGTTGGGATCCGCGGGGTCCGCGATGACCGCAGCGGCGCGGTGCACGAGGCTGCCTGGCTTGTCCGGGGCGAAGCTGTTGCGCACCCGCACCGGAATCCCTTTTTCCCGCGCCGGCTGGATGGTCTTGGGGTGCAGTACCTTGGCGCCAAAAAACGACAGCTCCATCGCCTCCTCATAGCCAAGCTCGGGAAGCACGGCGGCGTGTGGCACGAGCCGCGGATCGGCGGAGAAGATGCCGTCGACGTCGGTCCAGATCTCCAGCACTTCCGCGTCCAAAGCCCAGGTGGCGAGGGCGGCGGAATAGTCCGAGCCGCCGCGGCCCAGGAGGTTGACGCGGCCGGCTGCATCGCCGCCGAAAAAGCCGGGTAGCAGCGCCACGGCCGGGGGAGCGGAGCGCAAGTGCGCGAACGCCTGCCGGGTGGCGTGCCAGTCGGGGGAGGCCGCGAGCGGCGAGCCGGTGGTGCGGATCAGGACCTTGGGATCGAGGAGCGTGACGGCGAGTCCGCGGGCTGCGAGCAACCGCGAAAAGAGGGCGCAGGACGCCCGCTCACCCAGCGACGAGAGAACGGCCATGGCCCCGGGCGGGCACTCCAGGAGCAGCGCGAAACCGCGCAGCAGGTTTTCCATCTCCCGTTCCAGAGCCGTCAGGTCGAGCTCGGCCGCGGCGGTGCGCTCCGCTCCGATCTCACCTTCCAGCTCGGCAAGAATCGCTCGATGCAGCGAGCGGAATCGCGACAGGGCCGGCGCCACCGGAGCGCCCGCCGCCGCTTCCTCGGCGCCGCGTTGCAGAGCGTCGGTGACGCTCGCCATCGCCGACGCCACCACCAGAAGAGGGGCCTCCCCGGCCTGCCCGGCGACGATCTCCGCGGCGCCGCGCATGCGCTCCGCGCTGCCCACCGAGGTGCCGCCGAATTTGAGAACGCGCATCACTGAAACCTCCGCTGCTCCAATTGGCTCATAAAACGAAAAAGCCCCGCTCCCTCCGAGGGTGCGGGGCTTTTGGATTCCAGACTGTGGATTGCCTAAGCCGGCCGCACCTCGTGGGTGGCGGTCGTAGTCGCCGAGGTCGTAGTCGTGGTGAAGGCCTGCATAACGGTAAGAGTATGTCGAAGAGTTGAGGGCGCGGTCAAGCCGGCTTTGCGAGGCGTATCAGATGAGCCACGTCGCCCAAGCCGATACACCGTGGTGCGGCGCCGCCGCCCGCCAGCTCTTCGAAGACGACCGTGGTCACGGAGCACGGTGATAGGGAGAATCCTGCCCATAGGAGCGGCAGGGGGATGGCGAGCAGATCGGCCAACCATGTCAGCGCGAAACCGGCGTGACAGAAGACGGCGATGCCGTGGCTCGGGGCGTTTTCGATCCGGTATTTCGTTCCGTCGCGGAAATAGCCGTGGCGAGCCAGGAATTCGCCGGCGGAGGAACGCAGTTGCGCGAGGGCGTCGAGCGGCCAGATTTCCTGTCCCGATCCGGGCAAAGCGCGGAGTATGGCTGCGTCCACCTGCCAGACGGGAAGCTCGCCCACGGCGGCGTCGGGAATCCACCAGTCCTCCAACTCGCGGGTCCACGGCTCGATCCGCACCTCGAGACCGAGCCGCTCCGCCGAGTAGCGGGCGGTCTCCACGGCTCGGTTCATCGGCGAGCTGTAGACGCGGTCGATCCTCATATCGCCAAGCCGGCGCGCCAGCGCTTGAGCTTGGGCGTGGCCGTGCTCGGTCAGCGCGTCCCGCGGATAGGCGGGCTCGGCGTGGCGAATGATGTAGAGCCGCATGTCCAGGATTTCTCGGGTGAGCTAGTCTATCGCTGCATGACCCGAAAGCCCGAGCTGCGTCTCTGCCTGGTGTTTCCCCACGTCGTCCTGGGCGGCGGCGAGACCGCCATGATGGAAATCGCGGAGGGCCTGGAGGAGAAGGGGAAGATCGCGCTCGACGTTTGCGCGCTGGACTACCTCGACACCGGCGGCGCGGCCACGATTCACGAAGAGCTCGCGGCGCGATTCGGCCCCGTGACTTTCGTCCGTCAGCGCTGGGAGCTGCGCCCGCGGCTGCGCGACGCCGACGTTGTGCTGTGGTACGGCGTGTCGAACGCCGTACCCTCGGCATTGGCGGCTTTGGCTTCGCGGCCCGCTTCGATTCGCGTCGTTCATACGGATCGGGCGGTCGACGGACCCGGGTTCGCACGGCGCTGGCGGCGGGTGATCGATGCCGTGGTTTGCGTCTCGCCGGCAGTGGCGCGGCGGATCGCGGGCGCGGTCTTCATCCCCAACCCAGCCTCGCCCGCCCATCTGATCGGGGAGCGCCAGGAATTCTTCGCCGCCTCCGGGCGACGAACCCTCGGCTGGATGGGGCGCCTGGTGCCGCTGAAGAACGTCCCCTGGCTGATCGAGAACCTGGAGAACCTCGGCTGCAATCTGTTACTCCAAGCGCTCGACACGCCGCTGCTCACCGTCGCCGAGCTGGCGCGCCAGGTCGAGGAGTACGGTCTTGGGGACCGGGTACGCTTCCTGCCGCCCGGCCGGGATGTGGGAACCTTGCTGCGGAGCATCGACGCTTTGATCGTGGCGTCCCAGCACGAAGGATTTCCGATGGTGGTCGTGGAGGCCGGCATGTTGGGCGTGCCGGTGATCGCGACGCGGGTCGGGGCGCTGCCCGAGCTGTTCGCGGACGAGATCCTCTTCTTTGACTTCGTGGAGGGAGAGCCCGACGCGGCCTCGTTGCGTCGGACGCTTGCCGACGCCTGTCCTGCCTGGGGAGAGAAGCTCCGCGCCAAGGTTCGCCATCTTTGCGACTGCGATACTGTGGTCTCTCAATATCTGGATCTGGTGGAACGCGTACATTTCGATCGCCAGCGCCATGCCGCCTGAAGCGCTGGGCGTCCTGACGCTGACGCATTCGAGCCGCACGACCAACCTGGCCCGTTGCTCGGTGCAATTCCTTACCCACCGCTTCGGCGACCCTGAGCGTCTGCAAAGACTGCCGCCGTTCGAGAGTCTGCCGCCATCGGAAGCGCTCTACAGCGGTGCCGTCAGCTTCTATCGCGTCCTGACCGAGAGTGGACGGGTACGGCTTGAGTCCCTCGGGCACGTGCGCAGCCGGGATCGCATTCAGGACGTTGCCGTGCTCAGCGTGGACGACCTCTTGGTCGGCTTCGAGAACCGGCTGGAGCGTTGGCGCCTGCATGCGTCGATCGATCGTCTGACGCGAATCACTGGCGCCGAAGTCGAGGTCTCTTGGCGCTTCGAGCACCCTCACCTGGTGGGCCTGCACACCGTCGAGCCGTTGGGGGACGGCCGGGTGGCGCTCGCTTGCTCGACGCCTGACGCGGTGCTGATTCTCGACCTCGCAAGAGGCGAGGTGGAGCGCACGTTGCAGCTGCCGTCGTCTTTGTATGGCCGGGGCTACGAGTTGAAAGAGTCCGATGATCTCCGTCGTCACGCCATTCCCGACGAGGCGCAGACGACGCACGTCAACGCAGCGCATCGGGCCGGCAACTCGCGTCTCGTGGTCTCGACCCTCATCCAGGGGGCGATCGGCAGTTTCGACCTGGCGAGCGGAGCCTACGAGGAGGTCTGCCGCGGCTTCGTTGGCTGCCACGGCGCGCGAATGAGCGTGGAGGGCGAGGTCTATTTCGCGGACAGCACCGCCGGCATGCTCGTCTTCCTCACTCCCGAGGGACGGATCGCGCGGCGCTTCGCGACCGGATCTCGCTGGCTTCACGATGTGCAGCAGATCGCGGGCAGTGTCTACGCCTTTGCACTGGCGGATTGCAACGAGCTGCGGGTCTACGACATCGCAACTGGAGACCTGCTTGTCCGCCGGCGTTTCTTGCTCTGGCCGCTGCCGGGGCTTTTTGGACTGGCGCGCCGGCTGCCGGGGTGGTTGGGCAACAGCGCACAGGCGCTGGGGTTCTATTCATTCGGCCCGGCTGACAGCTCCGCATCCGGTCCTTTGTAGGGCGGCGTCAAACCGAGGAGCTGGCGGCGCATGGACGTCTGCGCCGCCGCAGCGAGCCGGAGTGAGGGTTCGTGATCTCGCCACATCCGCATCCACTTGTGCCCGTAGTTGTAGAGGAGAACACGGCGGGTGACGGCGCCACGATTGTTGCTCGGTGCGTGGAGAAGATTGCCGTTGAAAAAGTACGCCGTACCGGCCTCGCAGGTCAAGGCCACGGCGCCAGGCATCTCTTCGGGCGTGGCCACGGGCAGAATCGGCGTGTCGTCCGGCTGCCGGTGAGTCCCGGGGAGCACGAGGGTGGCGCCGCCGTCGGCCGCGATGTCGGTGAGGGCGAACATGGCGCGGATCATCATCGTCGAGCCGGCATGGTGGACGCCAGGGACTCGGGTGCGCACGTCGGTGTGCCAGGCCGTGCCGTCGATATGCCCGCCGGGCGGAGTGATGTAGTAGGCGTGATCGACGAGGCCGATGCCAGTCCCCAAGAGCTCCCGGACCAGGGGGAAGACTGCCGGGTGCTCGACGAGGTCGAAGAGCGTCGGGTGATACTCCATGATCGCCGGAATCTCCTCGAACTCGGGAATGCGCGTGCCCGGCAGCGCGGGATCGGCACGCCAGCGGGCCTCGGCCTGATCGGCGGCACCGCGGACTGCGGCAAGCTCCGCGGCAGAAAGGGCCCCGGGGATCATCAGGTAGCCGCTGGCGTCAAAGAAGCGCCGCTGCTCATCGCTCAAAACGCTCACGTTTCCTCCCAGGCCACCGGCGGTCCGTAGGGATCGGAGAGGCCGAGGAGCTGCCGGCGCTGTGGAGTGACGGCGCGGGCGGCGAGCTCGGTGGACGGGCGATATTCGTCCCACATTCGCATCCATTTGTGGCCGTAGGTGTAGATCAACAGCCGCCGGTGGATGCCGGAACGGTTGTTGCCGGCCGAGTGATAGGTGCGGTCGTTGATCAGGTAGGCGCTGCCGGCCGGCAGGGTCATGGGCACGGCGCCGGGAAGGTTCTCGGGCACCTCGGAGTTGGGCAGCGTCGTGCCGCCCGGCGTGATGTGCGAAGCCGGCAAAACCAACGTCGCGCCGCCGTCGGGAGGAATATCGTCCAAGGCGTAGAAGACCTTGACCATCAGCCGCGAGCGCGGATGGTCGACGCCCGGGAGATCGAAGTCGAAGTGCCAGCCCTGCGGGATGGCGGCGCCCGACGGGGTGATGAAGTAGTCATGGTCGAGCATCATGACGTCCGGACCGAGGAGCGCGCGCACCAGGGGGAAGATCCGCGGGTGCTCCAGTAGATCGAAGAGCGCCGGGCCGTGCTCCATGATGCCGAGCACCTGCTCCAGGTCGGGCCGGCGGACTCCCGGCAGCGAGAGATCGGCGCGCCAGCGGCCCTCGGCCGCGTCGGCCTCCGAGCGGATCGCGGCTAGCTCCTCGATTGAGAGGGCGTCAGGGACCACGAGATAGCCCTGGGTGTTGAAGAAGAGCCGCTGCTCTTCGCTCATTGCTTGGGACATTGGGCGGGATTGTACACGCCGGGGATTGATGTCCCCCACTCCAATCGCCCTCCGATACCATCCCAAGCAGTCGCGGATCCAGCCCAATCGCCCTCTCGATCCGTCCCAGTCGCACGCCCTCACTTTCCAACCGTCCGCGGCTTGGATTCCCAGCGGCCTCTCAGGGCCTCCAAGCGTCCGTTGCTTGGACTGCAATCGACGGTCGTTTCCATTCCAATCGTCCGTCGCTTCGACTCCAACCACGGGGGTTTGGACTCCAAGCATCCAACGATTGGACTCCAATCGATGGACGATAGGGCTGCAATCGTCCTCTGTTTCGACCGCATTCACGGCGATTTGGACTCCTATCGTCGGTCGCTTCGACTGGATCCACGGGCGTTTGGACTGGGGGAATCCGATGATGGGACTGCAAGCATCCAGCGATTGGACTCCTTCCAGGGTCGCTTGGACTGGAAGCGTCCGTTGATTGGACTGAGGGCGGGCAGCCTGGACTGTTAAGCTTCCTCCCATGGCCCGACGTGAGGTGCGCTGGGAGCGCATGCTGCCGCACGAGTTGGAGGCGGCGTTCGCGGCCACTCCCGCAGTCTATTTCGCCTACGGTCTGTGCGAGCCGCACGGGCCGCAGTGTGCCCTCGGGCTCGACGGCCTGAAGGCCCACGGTCTGGCGGTGCTGGCGGCACGGCGACATGGCGGCATCGTTGCTCCCGCGGACTTCTGGCACGTTCACGAGCTGGGGGGCTACGCCATTTGGGCGGAGCGCGAGATCGGGGAGGCCCGGCCTTGGCTGACTGCGGTTCCCCCTTGGGTGCACTTCAAGAACGTTTGCTATCACGTTCGCGCCGCCGAAGTGCTGGGCTTCCATGCCGCCATCTTGCTAACTGGGCATTACGGGCCCAACTACCTGGACCTCCGGACTCTGGTCGAATGGCTGCAGCCGCTCATCCGCATGCGCCTCTACGGGCTGCCGGACTTCGAGGCCAACCCCGGCTTTCCGGGCGATGGCGCCGACGGCGACCATGCAGGCAAGGTGGAAACCTCGCAGCTCTGGGCCTTGGAGCCTGCCGGCGTCGATCCGTCGCGGCTCGGGCCGGCGCCCCCCGGCGACCGATTCGCTCAAGGAGCCGACGCCGCCACGGCCGACCGGGCGGCGGGACGACAGATGATCGCGGGTCAGGTCGCCTGGCTGGGCGCCAAGATGCGCGAGTTGCTCGCCGCCTATGATCCCCAGCGCGCCTCTCGGCTGCGGACCTTCGACGACGTGGAGGCGTTCTGGGAGAAGACCGTCCGTCCGGCTTTGGCGAGCTTCAAGAGCATGCAGCCGACCTGGTATGAGAAAGATGCGCCGGATCCGGGCTCGCGCTGGCGTGAGAACTGGCGGGTCCGGGAACCGCGCTAGCCGGCCAGACGGAAAAGGTGCGCCAGCGCCGCCACGGTTTCCGCCTCCGTCCGGGCGCCATCGACGACACGGTAGGGGAGCGCGAGAAGCTCGGCCTGGGATTCAAGGTAGATCGCGATCTCGTCGTCGCGAGCCATCCACTTCTCGTAAGCGAGTTGAGGATCGGGGCAGCGGCCGAGCAGCTCTGCCAGCCCCCGGCGCGGATACTGCCGGCGTCGAAACTCAGGCGTGGCGATCAACCAGCAGGCCCGATGCGGCTCCGGGAGCTCGGCTGCTACGAGGGCCGGCAGCAGGCCGACACCCTCGGCGATCACCGGGCCGGGCAAGCTTTTCAGATCCTCGACGACCATGGCGAACTCGTTCTCATAGAAGAGGAGGAGATCACGCACCTGCGTCTCGACCGGCGGCGCCCACAGCTCCTCAGGGGCCTGATCCATGAGGCGGTGGAAGTGCGGGTGGCGCTCGGGGGAGGCGCGCCGCTGGTGCTCCTCGAAGCGTTCGTCGCAGGAGTAGAGGGCGAGACCGTGCTCCTTCGCAAGGGCCGTGGCCGCGGAGGTCTTGCCAGCGCAGGCCGAGCCGCCGATCCAGAGCACGTGGGACAGAGAAGACACCCGCCGAGTTTAGGGGCCGCGAGGCCGGCGGGCTAGAGCGACATCTCCGGCCCTTGGAAGTCGCGAGCCCGTCAGGGCGGCATTCCCGTAGCCCCGGGTGGGAGCCGGCGGAGCCGGTGTGAACCCGGGGTGGGCCGGGGTTCGAGGTTCCGATCTATCCAGGCCCCCGTCCGCCCGGGATTGGCAACGAATACGATTGGGATCCACGCCCTATCCCGCCCCCGGGTTCACACCGGCTCCGC
>DATIOS010000033.1:0-3641 GCA_035472915.1 Thermoanaerobaculia bacterium | reverse complement strand
GCCACCACCACGACGGCGAGGGGCAGGGGACGCAGCAGCGCCACCAGGACGCTCTTCCGGCGGCGGCGCGGCGGCGTGCCGCGGCGGCGGAAGTCATGGCGGGGATCCTGCCGATTGTCTTGCCGAAAAGCCAGGACCCGGCCGGCGGGCCCCGGCAACGCGGCGAGAACACCCGTATCCGAGGTATTCATCCCGCTGCCTCCTCGAGCGCCAGCCCCTGGGCCAAACGGTTGACGTCGCCCGCGCCCAGCGTGATCACCACATCGCCCTGGGCCACCTCGCCGCGCAGCAGCTCCGCCGCGTCCTTCCAGGCCGGGCAGTAGCGCACGTTGCGGTGGCCGCTCTTCATCGCCGCCTCGACCACCAGCTCGCCGGTGACGCCGGGAATGGGCTTCTCGCGCGACGGATAGATGTCCGTCACCACCGCCATGTCCGCTCCCAGCAGGGCGCGGCCGAACGCTTCGGCTTGATCCTGGGTGCGCGAGAAAAGGTGCGGCTGAAAGACGGCGAACACCCGGCCGGCCGGGAAGGTCTGGCGCGCCGCCTGGAGCGTCGCCTCGACCTCCGTCGGGTGGTGGGCGTAGTCGTCGACCACGGCGGCGCCGCGCCAGGAACCGAGTTGCTCGAAGCGGCGGTGCACGCCCTTGAAGCCGGCGATGGCGCCGGTGATGGTGTCGAAGTCGATGCGCAACGAGAGCCCCACGCCCACGGCGGCGAGGGCGTTGAGCACGTTGTGCCGGCCTGGCATGGGCAGCTCGACCCGGCCGAGATCGATCCGCCCCAACACACGGTCGCTGCGCCAGCGGGCGCGGAAGCGGCTGCCGCCGGCGTGCGGCTCCAGGTCCACGGCCGAGAGGTCGGCCTGGGGCGAGAAGCCGTAGGTGATGATGCGGCGGTCCGCCACTCGCGGCAGGATCTTCTGGATGTTGGGATCGTCCAGGCAGACGATCAACCGGCCGAAGAACGGAACGCGATTGGCAAACTCGACGAAGGCCTCCTCGATCGCCTCCAAGGTGCCGTAGGTGTCCAGATGGTCGCGGTCGATGTTGGTGATCACCGCGATGACCGGCGTCAAACGCAGGAAGCTACGGTCGAACTCGTCGGCCTCGGCAACAAGGTAGTCGCTCTTGCCGAGGCGCGCGCCGGTGCCCAGCAGGCGGAGCCGGCCGCCCACGATTACCGTCGGATCGAGACCCGCCTCGGTGAGAACGGTCCCCACCAGCGAGGTGGTGGTGGTCTTGCCATGCGTGCCGGCGACGCCGATGCCGTACTTGAGGCGCATCAGCTCGCCCAGCATCTCCGCCCGGCGGACGACGGTAATGCCGCGGCGCCGGGCTTCGCGCACCTCCGGATTGTCCTCGGCCACGGCGGACGAGATCACCACCAGCTCGACGCCCTCCAGGTGGTCCGGCGAGTGCCCCTGTTCGATGCGGGCGCCCATCTCGGTCAGCCGCTGCGTAGCCTCGCCCAGGACGAGATCGCAGCCGCTGACCTCGAGGTCGAACTCCAAGAGGATCTCGGCGATGCCGCTCATGCCGGCGCCGCCGACGCCCACGAAGTGGATCCGCGAGAGGTCGGTGAAGCGGTTGAACATCAGCGCGCTCCCCCCAGCTCTGCGAGGTGATCCGCGATGTCAGCCGCCGCACGGGGCCGGGAAAGGGAGCGGGCCGCCTTACCCATGGCGGTGAGGCGGCTGCGGTCCGAGAGGAGATCGCCCACGCGTCCAGCAAGCTCTTCGGCGGAGAAGCGATCCGAGGAGATGATCTCGGCGCCGCTGGCCGCCTTCAGCAGGCGGGCGTTGTCCAGTTGGTGCGCCTTGGCAATGGCCAGCGGGACGAGAACCGACGGCCGGCCCGCGGCGCAGATCTCGGCGATCGTAATGGCGCCAGCGCGGGAGATCAGCAGATGGCTCGCCGCCATGGCGCCAGCCACGTCGTCCAGGAAGGGAACGACCTCAACGCGGGAATCGAGTAATTCCCCATACGCCGCCTTCGCCGCCTCCAGATTTCTGGCGCCAGCCTGATGGACGATGCTGAGGTCAGGGATTCGCGCCAGCAGGAGCTTCGCCGCGGCTGGAAGCGCCTGATTGATCTGCTGTGCGCCCTGGCTGCCTCCCAGGACGAGAAGGCGCAGCCGGCCCGCTGGCAGCGCTTCCGGCACTGCGAAGAACGCCGCGCGCACGGGCACGCCGGTGAGCCGCGACGGGCACTTGAGATCCGCCATCGTCTCCCGGTAGCCCACGTCCGCAGCGGTGGCCCAGCGGGAAAGCCAGCGATTGGCGACGCCGGCCTTGCCGTTGGGTTCCAGCAACAGGACCGGCCGGCCCGCCCGTCGCGCACCGATGACGGCCGGCGCCGAGACGTAGCCGCCGGTGCCGAGCACCACGTCCGCGCCGATCTCACGGATCAGCCGCTTCGCCGCTCCGGCCGAACGAATCAGAGTCGTCAAGGCGCCAACCTTCGCGACAAGCCCGCGGCCCACGAGCGGCCGGGCCGGCAGAGGATGGAAAAAGATTCCCCGCTCGCCCGCCAGGCGCTCCTCGATCCCTCCGGCCATGCCCGTGAAGCTCACGCGCCACCCCCGGGCTCGCAGCTCGTCGCCCACGGCGAGAGCCGGGAAGACGTGGCCGCCCGTGCCGCCGCCGGCAAGCAGAACATGAAGGGAGGTTGGGTTCGCCATCTCATCGGTCGCCGGTTCATGCGTGCTGCGAAAGGTTAAGGAGGACGCCGCAGATGCACAGGGTCACCACCAGCGACGAACCGCCATAGGAGATGAAAGGGAGCGGAATTCCCTTCGTGGGCAGCAGCGCCACGCTGACGCTGACATTGAGCAGGGCCTGGATCACCAGCACGCCGGTGAGGCCCCAGCCGAGATAGCGACCGAAGGTATCCGGCGCCTTGGCTCCGGCGGCAAGCCCGCGCCACGCCAGCACGGCAAAGGCGACGACGACGGCCAGCGCGCCGATCATCCCCAACTCCTCGGCGACGATAGAGAAGATGAAGTCCGACTCCGGGTGCGGCAGGAAGAAGAGCTTCTGCATGCTCTTGCCCGGACCGAGGCCGAAGACGCCGCCCGAGCCCACGGCGATGAGCGACTGCAAGGCCTGGAAGCCGCTGCCCAGCGGGTCCCTCTCCGGATCGAGGAAGGCGAAGAGCCGCTGCCGGCGGTAGGGCTCCATCATCACGAGCGCTCCGAGCAGCGGCGGCACCACGGCCAGGGCCGCCAGAATGTAGCGCCAGGAGAGGCCCGCCAGGAAGATCATCAGGAAGAACGTGGCGCAGAGCAGCACGGCGGTGCCCATGTCCGGTTCGAGCAGGATCAGCGACGCCGTCAGCGCGGTGAAGAACCCCGCCGGCAGAAGGAAGGAAAGCTTGTTGACCTGCTCTTCCTTCTTCTCGATCTGGTAGGCGAGGAACGGGATGAGAGCCAGCTTGGCCAGCTCCGACGGCTGGACCGAGATGCCGGCCAGGAAGAACCACCGCCGGGTGGCATTGAGCTGGGGCGAGAAGAGCACGGCCACCAGCAGCACCAGGCAGAAGCCCATCAAGGTGTAGATGACAGCCGGCTCGCGCAGGCGGCGGTAGTCGACGTGCATCAGCCAGCCCATCAGCAGCAGCCCGAGTCCGGCGGCGAGCGATTGC
>DATIOS010000032.1:0-4237 GCA_035472915.1 Thermoanaerobaculia bacterium | reverse complement strand
AGATTCGGCGTCCGGCGGCGCCGTTGCGCTGGGCGCAGATCCTCACCCCGCTGTCCCTTGACCTGGGCGGCTGGATCGCCGGCGCCGGCCTGCTGCTGGTGAGCGACGCCGCGGGCTGGCCTCTCGCCGCCTTCCTCACCTCCTGCTTTGTGGCGCTGGGGGTCGAGACCACTCGGCACGGTCTGCTGCGGGAGACGGCGCAGTTCCGTGCCCGCGACCTCGAGCGCCTGCGCCGCGCCGCCCAGCGCATGAGCACTCCGGCGGGAGAGATGGCAGCGATGGCCGAGCGCATCCGGGTCGAGTGCGCGAAGGTCATCACCTACTTCTGGTTTCAGTTCGAGGCCCTGGCCCCGGGGAGCGAGTTCCAGAGCTGGTGGTGGGGACCGGACTCCGAAATCCTGGAGGACGGCGTTCCCGAGCCGGACAGGTATCCGCCCAAGCTGCCCGGGTTCCACAAGCGCACCTCCTGGCAACTCGTGGAGCGAACGCTGCGCTCCCGTCCGGACGGCACGGTGCTTGGCCGCATCCGCCTCTGGTGCGACCCACGCCGTACCGAGGATCGGCACATCGAGTTGCTCGACAGCCTGTTGCCGCAGATGAGCCTTTCCGTCCAGCGCTGCCTGCTGGACCGCGAGGCGCGGGAGGATCCGCTGACCGGTGTCGCCATGCGGCGAGTGCTGGAGAAGCGGCTGCACGAGGCTCACGCCCGGGCCTGCGAAACCGGCGCTTCCATGGCCGTGATCCTCTGCGACCTCGATCACTTCAAGAGGATCAACGACACCTACGGCCATCCGGCGGGTGACGCCGCCCTGGTGGCCGTAGCGGGAGTGATGAAGAACCTCCGCCGCGCCGACGACCTCTGCTGCCGCTACGGCGGTGAGGAGTTCGTTCTCCTGATGGAGGGGACCCACGGCGAGGACGCCCTGGCCGTGTCCGAGCGCCTGCGCTATTCGATCGAGGCCCTGGACTTCAAAGTGGAAGGGCAGAAGGTGCCGCTCACCCTGAGCGCTGGTGTGGCCTCCTTCCCCGACCTCTACATCAAGACCGCCGCCGAGCTCATCCTCTTCGCCGACGAAGCCCTCTACGAAGCCAAGCGCCGAGGCCGCAACCGCTGCCTCCTGGACCTGGGCCAGGGCCGCTACCTGGACGTCGACGGGGAAGTCGTCGGCGCCGAAGAGGTGCACCAGGCGGCGGAGGCGCCGCGGATATTTGCTTAGGGAGAGGGCGGGAAAGCGCTTCCCTGAGAACGCGTCAGCCGCCCCAAAGCACAAGCGAGCACGAAAGCCAGCGGCACCAGGCCCTGAACGAGGAAACGGTTCCAGGTCTCGCCGATGAGCTCGGGCAGGCGCGTACTCACCGCAAAGGCGGCGCAGGCGATGGCGGCGGGTGTCAGGCCGGCGAGCAGCATCCTGCGAACGCGGGGGCGACGCAGTGCGTAGGCGCCGACGAGAAGCACGGCGAGGAAGAGCCACCAGAATCCCAGCCAGTCCGCGCCGCGAAAGGTCCAGCGCAGGACTCCCGGGACGATCACCGGCAGTCGCGTGAAGGCGCCTTTCACCAGGTCCGACAAGCGCAGGACGGCGAAGTAGTCTTCGTCGTCGCGGTTCGGGATGGCGGCGCGCCAGGAAGCGAGCAATGCCACGGCCGCCAGCACCGGCGCCGCCGTCGCGGCGAACCAGGCCAGGGCCTGCGGACCGGCCACCGGGTCGCGCCGGCGTCGCAACAATCGCTCGGCAGCGAGTAAGAGGGCGGCCAGAGCGAGCAAGACCCCTTCGTTTTTCGTTAGGACCGCGCCCGCCAGCAGGCAGCCGGCGGCGAGCCCCGAGGACACCGCCGGCCGCTCGAGCAGGAGGAGCACCAGCGCCGCCCCATAGAAGCCCGCGAGCGCCAGGTCGCTGTAGCCCGAAGTGGCCCCACCTCCGCCGTAGCTCAGGAAGGGCGGCACGGCGGCGCAGAGGGTGGCAAGGGTCGCCGCCTGGGGACCGGCTCCTCGTCGGGTGGCATCGTGGACGATCAGCATGAGCGCCACCAGGAAGCCGACGTAGACCGCCCTGTAATCCTGCTCGTCCTCTCCCGCCCCGAGCGTCTCCTGCACCGCGACCTGCGCCAGCGGCAGCAGCGGTGGATAGCGTGGGTGCATGACGTACCAGCGGGCGTCCTGCAGCACCGAGGCGTCGACCGTCCCCTCATGACGCATGTAAGCGGCGAGAGGACTCCAGGTCATCCTGCCGTCCCAATCCGCAAGGGGCGCCGTCAGCGCGGAGGTCAACGGTCCGAGGAGGACCGCGCCGATCGCGATGGCTGCCAGGAGCTGCCACCGACTCGCCGGAAGCGCCGGTTTCCCGGGCCGGCGACGCCAGATCCACGCCGCCAATCCCAGCACCGTTGGCAAGACGATCACGAGTCCGATGGCAGGCCGGTGCAGAGGGATCCCGAACAGGTGGGAGGCGGCGAAGAGGACCCCGCCAATCACCAGGACTCCCAGCAGATAGGCATAGCCCAGACGGCGGACGAAGGAGAGGCGACGCAGGGGCGCCAGCAACTCGGCGAGGCCCAGGCCGGGGAGCGCCACGAGCGCCACCCCGCCGAGGTTGGCGGCGACCGAGGCGGCGGTCATCGCTCCGGACCCCTCCAGGGCGCCGGCGGGCAGCCCAGCGGCACGGTGACCGGACGCTCCCGGAAGAGCGGCGGCCGGCCGCTGGCCACCGCCACCACCTCCCAGCGCACCTGGTCCCGCCAGCAAATCAAGCCGGGCTCCGGCAATTCCCCGCGCCGCAGGACGATGGCGCGGCGCGGCAGGAGATCGAAGCGCACCCAGAGCAGGGAGCCAGGCTCGTCGAGCTCGCTCAGCAGATAGGGTTCGTTCTCAGGAATGGCGCGCCGGATCTCGTCGATCGCGGCGACATATCGCCGGCCGGAGGCATGAGCCCGCACCTCCGCGATCGGTACACCCGCGGTCTTCGCCGCTACGCGCAGGCGGAGGAAGGTGTTGCGCAGCCCCACGGGGATGGCGATCAGCAGATAGGCGATCACCAGGACGAAAGCCACCCGCGCCGGCCAGCGTGTTTGCATGACGGACGGCGAGTATAGCCGCCTCCACGCCGTCCCCCGTCATGGAGGGGGCGTCCCCGGTGAGGTACGACCAGCTATAATGACAGTCCCGTGCCGCCGCGGCGCGGCATTCATCGATCTCTCCGGAGCACCTCTATATGGCCAAAGCACGCGTCGCCGTCCTGAAAACCCAGCCCGAATCCGTCCTCACGGACGTCGGGCGCACGATGGAGCTGGCGGAGGTCAAGCGCTACCTGGCGCCGGGCGCCACCACGATCCTCAAGGACAACATCTCCTGGCACTTCCCGTTTCCCGGGGCCAACACGACGCCGTGGCAGCTCGAGGGAACCATCCAGAAGCTGCGGGCGGATGGTTATACCGACCAGGTCTGCGTCCAGAACAATACGGTGGTCACCGATCCCAAGAAGGGCGAACGGCTGAACCGCTATCTGCCGGTGCTGGACAAGTACGACATCCCGGTGCGGTACAACTGTTTTGCCGACGACCTCAAGTGGATCACCTACAAGCCCAAGGGGAAGATGCTGGTGCTGCCGAAGATCTACCCGGAGGGGATCACCATCCCCGAGTTCTTCCTGGGCAAGAACATCGTCCACCTGCCGACCGTGAAGTGCCACATCTACACCACCACCACCGGGGCGATGAAGAACGCCTTCGGCGGCCTGCTCAACACCCGTCGGCACTACACCCACTCGTACATCCACGAGACGCTGGTGGACCTGTTGACGATCCAGAAGGAGATCCATTCCGGGATCTTCGCGGTGAAGGACGGCACGACCTGCGGCAACGGTCCGGGGCCGCGGACGATGATCCCCATGGAGAAGGACTTCATGATGGCCTCCGGCGATCAGGTGGCCATCGACGCCGTGGCAGCCAAGATGATGGGCTTCGACCCGATGAAGATCCCCTACATCCGCCTGGCCCACGACGCCGGTTTGGGGGTAGGCGATCCGCGGGACATCGAGGTGGTGGGCGAGGACGTGTCGAAGTGGAACTTCCACTTCTCGGTGGGGGACAACGCGGTCTCCCGCTTCGGCGACCTGGTCTGGTTCGGGCCGCTGAAGGGGATCCAGAAGCTGCTGTTCCGGACACCGCTGGTCTACTTCTTCGTGTTCGGCTCGTACTTCTACCACGACTTCGCGTGGTACCCGACGGTGGGCAAGCGCCG
>DATIOS010000031.1:0-6240 GCA_035472915.1 Thermoanaerobaculia bacterium | reverse complement strand
ACCGTGCGCCTCGAAGACGCCGGGCTACGCGTCGACGTCCCGCTCTCACCCGGGGAGGTGCGCGCCGAGGCATCACCAGAGCGACGCCATCCCCCAAGGGCGGGTCGAGCCCCCGCCCGCCCGTCCAGACCCGCCCCTACGCTAAGCATCAGAGGAGGACCCGCCATGAACTGGATTCTCATCGGCGCCCTGTGCGCCGCGTTGTCGGTGATCGCCGGGGCGTTCGGAGCGCATGCGCTGGCGGCGCGGTTCGAGCCGCGGGAGCTGCAGCTCTGGGAGACGGCGGCGCGCTACCTCATGTATGGCGGGCTGGCGATGGTGCTGGTGGGGCTCTTCGCGAGGCAGGGAGCGGTGCGGGGAGTGAACGGCGCCGGGTGGGCGTTGTTCCTGGGCAGCGTCGTCTTCAGCGGCACGGTGTTCGCCCTGGCCGCCGGCGGACCTCGGTGGCTGGGGGCGGTCACCCCCATCGGCGGCACCCTGATGATCGTCGGGTTCCTGATCTTCGCCTGGGCGGCCGTCACCGCCAAATAGGGGTAGCGCCCTCTCGGCTCAGCGGATACGATCCGCGCATGTCGAACGCAATCTTTCCCCTCGCCGCGCCAGTCAACGAACCCGTGCGCTCCTACGCTCCGGGCTCGACAGAGAAGAAGTCCCTGAAGAAGCGTCTGGACGAGATGCTCGTCGAAGAGATCGAGATTCCCCTCATCATCGGCGGCAAGGAGGTGCGCACGGGCGACACCGCCAAGGCCGTCTCGCCGCACGACCATCAGCATGTGCTCGCCACCTATCACCAGGCCGGCGCTGCCGAAGTGGAGGCGGCGGCGAAGGCCGCGAAAGCGGCGTGGCGGGATTGGTCCGAAGCGGCTTGGGAGGACCGGGCCGCGGTGCTGCTCAAGGCGGCGGACCTGCTGGCCGGCCCCTGGCGCGACACGCTCAACGGCGCCTCGATGCTCAATCAATCGAAGACGGTCTTCCAGGCCGAGATCGATTCGGCCTGCGAGATGATCGACTTTTTCCGCTTCAACCCCTACTTCATGCGCCACCTCTACACCGACCAGCCGGCGTCGCTGCCGGGGATGTGGAACCGCGTCGAGTACCGCTCGCTGGAGGGGTTCGTCTTCGCCGTCTCGCCCTTCAACTTCACCTCGATCGGCGGCAACCTGCCGACGGCGCCGGCGCTGATGGGCAATACAGTCCTGTGGAAGCCGGCCTCGACGGCGGTCTACTCGAACTACTTCATCATGAAGCTGCTCCAGGCGGCGGGCCTGCCGGACGGCGTCATCAACTTCCTGCCCGGCAAGGCGAGCAAGGTAGGCGATCCGGTGCTGGCCCATCCCGATTTCGCGGGCATCCATTTCACCGGCTCGACGCCCGTGTTCCACTCGATGTGGAAGACGGTGGGCGACAACATCGACCGCTACCGCTCCTATCCGCGGATCGTGGGCGAGACGGGAGGCAAGAACTTCGTCTTCGCCCATCCGTCGGCGGATGTCGAGGCCTACGTTACGGCGCTGGTACGGGGCTCGTTCGAGTATCAGGGGCAGAAATGCTCGGCGGGCTCGCGCGCCTACGTGCCGAAATCGCTCTGGCCGCGGGTCAAGGAGCGGCTGGTGGAGGAAGTGTCGTCGATCGCCATGGGCTCGCCGCTCGATTTCCGCAACTTCATGGCGGCGGTGATCGACGAGTCGTCCTTCAACCGCATCATGGGCTACATCGACCACGCCAAGACTTCGAGCGAGGCAGAGATCCTGGTTGGCGGCAAGGGCGACAAGTCCGAGGGCTATTTCATCGCGCCGACGGTGGTGGTGACCACCGATCCGCACTTCAAGTTGCTTCGGGAAGAGATCTTCGGTCCGGTGCTGACCGTCTACGTCTACGACGACGCGGAGATCGCGAAAGCCCTGGAGCTGGTCGACACCACCAGCCCCTATGCCCTGACCGGCGCCGTCTTCGCCCGCGACCGCAAGGTCATCGCCGAGCTGACGACGGCGTTACGGCACGCGGCAGGCAACTTCTACATCAACGACAAGCCCACGGGAGCCGTGGTGGGCCAGCAGCCCTTCGGCGGCGCCCGTGCCTCCGGCACCAACGACAAGGCCGGCTCGATGGCCAACCTCCTGCGCTGGACCTCGCAGCGGTCGATCAAAGAGACGTTCGTGCCGCCGACGAGCTTTGCCTATCCGCACATGGGGGAGAAGTAGAGGAGGCGCTTACTACGCGAACGGGTTCAGAACTCTCAGGCCTTCGATACCAAAGAAGTCGTCGACGTTTCGGGTGACCAAGGTAAGGTCGTACAGCAGAGCGGTGCCCGCGACCAAGGCGTCTCCCAGCTTGATCTTCTTCGCTTGCCGTAGTCGGACCGCCTTGTCAAGGACGGGTTGAGAGAGAGGCAAAACGCGGGTTTCCGCGAAAAAGGCTTCGAAAAGCTCGCGATCAGCTTCATTCAGGCGGTGGTATCCAAGGACCTCGACGTAGCTGACGCCAGAAACCGCTGGCGTCCTCTCGGCGATGAGCTGCCGGAGAAAATCGTTCTCGGGCTGTGCGGAGTAGATGATGATGTTGCTATCGAGCAGCATCAGGATTCACGGCCTGGAAGAGCCCTTTCCCTACGCGTCTCCCGTTCCCACTCGGCAGGGTCCCCGAACCCTTTGGGTCCGCCGGCCGCGGCAAGTTTCTTCAGGGGCTCCACGCTGGCGGCGCCTCTCGCTTTGGCGTCGGCCGGAGATTCCAGATCGTCCAAGATGGTTACGACGACCTCGACATCGCGGTCGGACGGGAGCTTTTCCGGCTCCTCACCCCGCCATTCGAGACGATTTCCATGGAGAACGGCTCGGTAGGTGGCAGGCATCACGGCTCCTTTCCGGTTCATGGTACCTCGGATCAACCCCCGCTGCTCGGCAGGAGATCGGCGAAGAGTCGCTGCCACAAATCGGGAGTGAGGGGTGTCTGGTTGGTTTCAAAGGTGCGAGCCGGGGGGGCCAGCACGTCGGAGGAGGGGGCGGGCTTGTTCTGCGAGAAATAGGGCGGTGTCCAGTCGCGGCCGTTCTTGGTCGTATAGACGTAGTAGCCGAGGCGTGGAGCGTTCTCGCTCGGGTCGGCATCGAGCCGGAGGATCAAGGTGCCTTTGCCGTTCGGATTCATGGCCACGTAGTCGATGACGGCGTAGCGCGAGATTTTTTGCAAGGGTCCACGATAGCGCCACGACCTGCCGCCGTTGGCGCTGGAGAGGAGCTCCAGAGTGGGTGGCGGAACCTCGCCGCCGATCTGGGTAGCGGCCCAGATCTCCTGGCTGGTGACCGCCCGGCCGGCGAAAACCCAGTTCTGATTGTGGAAGTTCTCGGGCAGTTGGATGAGACGCCAGCCCTCCCGGGAAGAAATCAGGATCTGCGGATCGTGCTCGGCGGCGGTGCCGCTGTGCGTGAACACCAGGGCCGGACTGCTCCCCTGGGCTGCGAAGGCGAAGCGCGGGCTCGACTGGGCCAGCGTCTCCGGAGGCAGGTCGCCTTCCTGCTGCGCTTTCCCGGCCGCGGACAGGAACGCCAGTCCCGCCACCGCGAGAGCACCTGCCAATCTCGTCGATGGAACCATCATCACCTCCGTCTAACATGCACTGGAGCGTATGCGCCCAATCATCTTACATGGGAATGCCACACGCCGATCCGTACTTGCTATCTGAAGGCAAATTAAAGTATTTCGATCGCTGCCGCTCCACTGTCAGCACCTGTTCAGCAGCTCCGCCAGATGGATCGGCCTCCGGTCCGTCGTCTGGAGGATCTGCTGGCGGCAGCTGAAGCCGTCCGCGACGATCAGGGTTTCCGCGGCCGCCTCGCGCACGGCGGGAAGCAGGACTCTCTCGCCAATGGCGAGAGAGATCTCGTAGTGCTCCGCTTCGAAGCCGAAGGCACCGGCCATGCCGCAGCAACCGGAGTCGAGAAGGCGGTACTCGAGACCCGTCCGGTCCAGCAGACTCCGGTCCGCTCCAAGGCTCATCACCGCCTGGTGGTGGCAGTGGCCGTGGACCAGCGCCTCGGTATGGCCGCGGGGGCCGCGCGGCGGCTCCCAACCTTTTTGTTGCAGGATCTCGGCGAGGGTGAAGGTCTGGGCCGCCAGGCGCTGGGCGGTCTCGTCGCCGGGGAAGAGGGCGGGAAGCTCGTCGCGGAAGACCGCCACGCAGCTCGGCTCCAGGCCCACCAGGGGGATGCCGGCCGCGATCTCGGGTGCGAGCGCCGCCAGGATCTGTCGGAGCTGGCGGCGGGCGAGATCCAGCATGCCGAAGTCGTAGAGCGGCCGGCCGCAGCAGAGACCGCGGCCGGGAACGGTCACTTGCAGGCCTGCTTTTTCCAGCACCTCGACGGCGGCCTGTCCGATTTCCGGCTGAAAGTAGTTGGTAAAGGTGTCCGGCCAGAGGAGGACCCGCTCTCCCTCCCTGCCGGGCCGGCTGCTGAACCAATCGCGGAACGTCTGGCGGGCGAAGACGGGCAGGACGCGTTGCGGAGCGATCCCTCCGGCCTTTTTGAGCAGGCTTCCGAAGGCCCGGCTCTGGGCGAGGGCATTGGCGAGACCCGGAGCGCCCGAGGCGAGCCGCGCCCACCAGGGAGCGAGGCCCAGGGCGTAGGCCGAGCGGGGGCGCAGCCGGCCCTGGTAATGATGGTGGAGGAACTCGGCCTTGTAGGTCGCGAGGTCCACTCCCGCGGGACACTCGGCGCGGCATCCTTTGCAGGCGAGGCAGAGGTCGAGCGACTCCCGCACCTCGGCGCTGCGCCAGCCGTCGCGGATGATGCCGCCCTGGAGCATCTCGAACAGTAGCCTGGCCCTGCCGCGCGTCGAATGCTCCTCGTCCCGGGTTGCTCGCCAGCTCGGACACATGACGCCGCCCGCTTCCCGCAGGCATTTGCCCATGCCGACGCAGCGGCCGGCGGCGCGCGCGAAGCTGCCGTTGTCGTCCGGGTAAGCGAAGGCGGTTTCCGGGTTCTGCAGGCGGAGAGCTGGACGGAGATCGGCGTCGAGGGGGTAGGGATCGACCTTCTTGCCGGGATTCATCCGGTTGCCGGGGTCCCAGATCGCCTTGAGCTCGCGAAAGGCCCGGACCAGCTCGGGGCCGAACATGCGGGGCAGGAGCTCGCCGCGCTGCTGGCCGTCGCCGTGCTCGCCGGAGAGGGAGCCGCCGTGCGAGGCCACGAGGTCGGCCGCTTCCTCCATGAACGAGCGGTACTTGCGGATTCCCGCCGCCGTCACGAGATCGAAGTCGATGCGGGCGTGGAGGCAGCCCTCGCCGAAGTGACCGTAAAAAGCGGCGCGATAGCGGTAGCTGGCGAGCAGGGCGTTGAGGTCGCGCAGGTAGGCGGCGAAGCGGTCTGGGGCGACGGCCGAGTCCTCCCAGCCCGGCCAGCCGTCGCCGAGGCGCGGATCGCGCGAGGTGGTACCCACGGCCGCCTCCCGCGCCAGCCAGATCCGCGCCTGGTCGGCGGGATCTTCCAGCAGGAGCGCCGGCACCCGCCAGAGCCGCATCAGCTCGCGCGCCCGGTCCGCCGCTTCCTCCCGGGTTTCGCCGCCGATCTCGACCAGCAGCCAGGCCTCTCCCGGCGGCAGGAGGGCAAGGGTCTCGCCGTAGGAGCGGCGGGTGAATGGATTGTCCACCAGGAAGCGATCCATTCCTTCGAGGCCGATGGGACCGGCGGCGAGCACTTCGGGGACGCGCTCGGCGGCGGCCACTACGTCCGCGCAGCCGATCACCAGGAGGACTCGGGCTTTGGGCGCCGGCAACAGCCGCACCGTGGCTTCCAGGAAGGTGACGCACGTCCCTTCGCTGCCGGTCAACAGGCGGGCGACGTGGAATCCCCGCTCGGGGAGCAGCTCGTCGAGGTTGTAGCCCGAGACGCGGCGCGGCAGGCGGGGGAACCGCTGCCGGATGAGATCCCCATAGCGGTCCCGCAGCTCCCGCAGGCGGCGATAGATCTCGCCCCGCCGGCCGCCGGCGCGGATTATGCGGTCGAGCTCCCCCTCCGGGGTCGCCCCCACCCGCAGGCGCAGGCCGTCGTAGGTGAGCACCTCCAGCTCCTCGACGTTGTCCGAGGTGCGGCCGGCAGTCACCGAGTGCACGCCGCAGGAGTTGTTGCCGATCATGCCGCCCAACGTGCAGTGGCTGTGGGTGGCGGGGTCCGGCCCGAAGGTGAGATTGTGCTTTTCCGCGGCGTCGCGCAGGGTGTCGAGGATGATCCCCGGTTGTACGCGGGCTTGCTT
>DATIOS010000030.1:0-3705 GCA_035472915.1 Thermoanaerobaculia bacterium | reverse complement strand
GATCCTGATCGGTGAGTTCGACGATTGGGCCTTGGCCAGGGAATGCCGCAATCTGGTCGAAGGCCTTGGCGACTGGGGGCGTTACCGGCGAGGGGATTCCCGAGCTCGAACGGGCGCTGCTCGACCTCGCGGGGCAACACGCGGCGCCGCCCGACCCGCACCGGCCGGCGCGGCTGCCGATCGACCGCGCCTTCCATCTCAAGGGACTGGGAGTGGTAGTGACCGGGACGCTGGCGAGCGGCACCGTGCACCCGGGCGACACGCTGGAGCTCCTCCCCAAGGGGAGCCGAGCCCGCGTACGCAGCATCCAGGTGCACGGCCAGCCACGGGACGCCGCGGACGCTGGCGAACGCACGTCGCTGCAGCTCACCGGCATCACCCTGGAGGAGCTGAGCCGCGGCATGCAACTCGGTACGCCCGAAGCCTTCGCCGCCACCACCAGCCTGCTCGCCCGATTCACCCTGCTGCCCGATGCCCCGGCGCCCGTGCGCGGCTTCATGCCGGTGCGGCTCCATCATTTCGCCAGCGAAACGATGGGCCGCATGCGCCCCCTCGCCGCGGCGGGCCTCGCCCCGGGTGAAACGGGACCGGTGGAGATCCGCCTTCAAGGACCGGTTTCGGCCGTGCGAGGGGACCGCTACATTCTGCGGCGGCCCTCCCCGGCTACCACCCTGGGCGGCGGCGAGATCCTCGATCCGCGCTGGCGCCGGCACCGGGGGACGATTCTCGTCCAGGGTTTGACCGCCCTCCAGGGCGACCTCCGCTCGGCGCTGCCTTTCTGGGTGCAGGAAGCCGGCGAGCGCGGAGTGGATGCGGCCGAGATCGCCCGCCGCCTGGGGGAGCCGCCAACTGCCGTGGAGGGTCCCTTGGCGGAGCTGGCGAAGGGGCAGCGCCTCATCGCGGTTCCCGAGGCGCACGGCCGCGCCCGGCGCTGGATCGCGCCATCGGCGGTGCAGCGGGTCACCGAGCGGGCGCGGCGGGTGCTCAAGGAGTACTTCCAGAAGGACCGCCTCGCCGACTCCATGCCCAAGGCGGAAGCGGTGCGCCGCATCCTCCGGGGCCGGGCGGCCGAGCTGGCGGACGTTTACCTGGAATGGCTGGAGGCGCAGAAGGTGCTGGCGGTGCAGGGCGATCAGGTGGTGCTGCCGGGGCGAAGCGCCCAGCTCACGGGCGAGGAGTCGAAGCTGTCGGTGGACGTGCTCGCCTGCTTCGATCGGGCGGGGCTCGCGCCGCCGTCGCCCGGCGAAGTGGCCCTGGAGCTGAAGGCCAAACCCCAGATCCTCGAAGGTGTCATCCGCCACCTGGTGACCCGGGGCCAGCTCGTCAAGCTGCCCAGCGGCCTTATCCTGGCCGCCTCGGCGCTCACCGGCTTGCGGCGGGATCTGCTGGCCACCTCCTGGGAACGCTTTTCGGTGTCTGATTTCAAGGATCGCTTTGGGCTCACCCGCAAATGGGCCATCCCGCTGCTCGAGCACCTCGACTCATCCGGCGCCACCCGCCGCCTGGGCGACGAGCGGCTGGTCGTGCGGGAGAGGAACCCATGAAGACCATCGCCGTGCTGGGGGCCTCCAGCCACCACGAGAAGTTCGGCAATAAATGCGTCCGGGCGTATCTCTCGATGGGCTGGGAGGTGTTTCCGGTCAACCCGAACGAGACGGAAATCGAGGGGCTCACCGTCTACCGCCGGCTGGCCGACGTTCCCGGCGTGCTCGAGCGCATCAGCGTCTATCTGCCGCCGGCAAAGACCCTGGAGATGCTAGGCGAGATCGGCGCGAAGGGGGCCGAAGAGATCTGGTTCAACCCCGGCTCGGCCGACGCCCGGGTGCTCGAAGAGGCACGGCGGCGAGGTCTCCCCGCCGTGCCCGGCTGCAGCATCGTCGACCTCGGTCTGAGCCCGGCGCGATTCCCCTAGATTGCTCCCAGATTGCCCCGGACGGATACCGAAGTTCCCGCTTTGAAGGCCGACCTTCATCGGCGTATCTAATTTCAATTTCCGGTTACAATGAGCGATGGTTTTCCGTTGTCGTGACTGGATGGTGGGTATTTTTCGGGGCCGGCGCTCCGGCTGACAGGGGGGTGCGCCATGTTTCCGGTGCTGTTGCACCCTGACCTGTACAAGTGGCTGCGGTCGAGCGGCCGGGCCGAGCGGACCCGAGTCTGGAAGACTCTCCTCCGGCTTCGGGACGGCCACTGGGGTGGCGGCACCCGGGTCAAGCGGCTGAAAGGCGTCGGCCGTCCGGTCTACGAGGCGCGAACGGACTCCGGCGATCGCCTCCTGTTCACCGTCGTCAGCACGGCGCTCGCCACCGCACCCGGCCGCCTCGCGTCTCACCTGCAGATCTGGGACCTGGTGGAGCACGACGACGCCGAGCGCGTCGCCCGGCGCAACCGGTCTCCCGAGGCCGAGTTCCTCGAGTTGGAGACGCTGGAACAGTTCGAGATCGACGAGCCGCCTCCCCATCCCGACGCCGCCTTCTCTGAAGTCGCGGCCGAAGCCGGCGATGCCGCAGATGGAGCCGGGGAGTGGGAGCGGGAAGACCCGCTGCTTCAGTTCCTCCTGCCGCCGGAAGGCGTCCTGCCGGAACCGGGCGAGGGGATCCCCGGCGGCATCCGCTGGTTCCTTCTCGACCCGGCGGTCCTCGCCGGCGAAGAGGAGTTCCAACGCCTGTTCGACGCCGGCGGCGACGAGCTCGAGCTCAAGCTGAGCCGCGAGCAGTACGAGATCCTCGCCACCCCCGGTCCGGTGCTCCTGGCCGGCAGCGCCGGCAGCGGCAAGACGACGGTGGCCGCCCACCGGCTGGCCGCCGCCGCCGGCTCGCCCAACTCGCCGTCCGCGCTCTACCTCTCCTACAGTCCGGCCCTGGTGGATCACGCCCGGGCGCTGGTGAACGATCTGCTGCGGTCGCGGGGCGAAGACCCCAAGCGTAACCCGCCCGATTTCTTTACCTTCGGCGATCTCTACCGCTCCCTGATCCCGCGCGAGCTTCGCGAGCACCAGGCGCGGCCGATGAACGAAGGGTTGTTCCGCGAATGGTTCCGCAAGTCCGGCCGCTCGCTCGATCCGGCCCTGGTGTGGGAGGAGCTGCGCAGCATCCTCAAAGGCTCGTGCCTCTCCCTCACCAAGCCGATGCTCGACGAGGCGGCCTACTTCGAGCTGGGCCGCAAGCGGGCGCCTCTCTTCATCAAAGAGCGGCCGGAGATCTATCGCATCGCCCAGCGCTACCAGGAGTGGCTGGCCGAGGAAGGACGAAACGACCGCATCGACCTCTGCCGCCGCGCTCTGGCCGAGTCGCGCCACCACAAGGGCCGGCGCTGGGACGTGGTGGTCTGCGACGAGGTCCAGGACCTCACCGAGCTGGAGGTGGCCTTCGTCCTCTCCCTCTGCGCGCGGCCGGACCTCTCCGGTCTCCTGCTCACCGGCGACACGCAGCAGATCGTCAACCCCAGCGGCTTCCGCTGGGCCGAGGTGAAGCGCCTCGCCAGCAAGGCCGCCCACGCCAAGGCGGCGCCGCCGGTATCGCGGCTGCGGCGCAATCTGCGCAGCGTCCGCCCGCTCGTCGAGCTGGCCAACACCCTGTTGCTGCTGCGCCGCGAGGTCTATGGCCGCACCGAGGAGGACGATCCGGAGGAAGCGGTGACTCTTGCCCTTGGCCTTGTTGGCAACGACGCCCGCCAGATAGACCGTGTTGCCGTGCACCACGACCT
>DATIOS010000029.1:0-5862 GCA_035472915.1 Thermoanaerobaculia bacterium | reverse complement strand
GGGGCCGCCAGCCCTGGAGCTCCCGCGGCAGCCGGGGGTCGGGCGCTCCCACCGTCAACCGCATCAGCGCATCCAGAACCCGCCGGGAAGCCAGGACTTCCGGCGGAATGTTGAGCGCCGCGGCCTTCTCCCTGACCAGGGCCCGCAGCCTGTTGTCGAGCTCGCGCAGGGCGAGCGATGGCGGCTTGCCCGAGAGGCGGGCAGGAAGCTCGTCCTCCGGCCGCGCCGTGGCCTCCTCCAGCAGCCGGAGCCAGACGGCGCCGTCGCGCGCCGCCTGCCGGGAGTCGCAGGAGGGCAGCCGTTCGAGGTCCTTGGCCTCCTTCGGCCGCCGGGTGGCCAGGGCGAGGAGCAGGTCGTCCTTCAGCACGAAGCTCCTGGGCAGGTCGCGGCGCCGGGCCTCGCGGTCCCGCCAGGCCGCCAAGCCCTGAAGAGCGGCGAGCTGACGCCGATCGAGGCGGCCGGCCCCTTTGACCCGCAGATAAGCCGCCTCGGAATCCTCGACGAACCGCGAGGTGTCCAGGAGAGCCGCGGAGTCTTCGAAAGCCCAAGTCGAGCGACCAAGCTCGCTTAAAGCCGCCGTGAGCTTGTCGTAGAGGGGAATCAGGTACGCCACGTCCATGGCGGCGTAGGCGAGTTGCGCGGCGGAGAGCGGACGGGCGAGCCAGTCGGTGCGGGTTTCCTCCTTGGAGAGCTCGACGCCAAGGTACAGCGCCACGAGCTTCTGGTAGCTGAGAAAGGCCCCGGCACCCGCCAGGGCGCCCGCGATCTGGGTGTCGAAGAGCGGCTCGGGAACCACGCCCAGCGCGCGGTAGAAGACCTCCATGTCCTCGCTCGCCGAGTGCAGGATCTTGATCCCCGGCGAGCGGAAGACCTCGGCCAGCGGCGAAAGATCGCGGGCCGCCAGCGGATCGACCAGCCACGACGTGCGGCCGTCGGAGACCTGAATCAGCCCCAGGCGGTGAAAGAAGGTGTTGGTGCGAATGAACTCGGTGTCGAGGCCCACCAGCGGCGCCTCGGCCCACAGCCTCGCGGCCTTCGCCAGGGCCTCGTCGGTGTCGATCGGAATGAACGCCCGGGGGTCTGCCGTCATGGGCGGGGATTGTACCGGCAGAAACAGCGGCAGAATCCAGAGAATCAAAAAAAGCGGCGCCGCTCGTACCGTTTAACGGCGGTTTATCGGCGGTTCATCGGCGGTTTATCGGCGGTGCCGGAGTAGTTTTCACCCAATTGCCCAGCAAGATTCGGGATGGACCGGCGCCGGGTCTTCCGCTATATTCGCGCCATGAAGCCGCGCCGCCTGTCCTTCGAACTGAAGCTCCCTGCCGCCTATCCTGCGGCGCGGGTGCTCGGCTATCTCGGCCGGGATCCCAAGAGCCTGACGGCTCGGGTCGACGGTAACAGCTTCGCGATCGGCCTCTGGATCGGCGGCGTGCCCTCGTTGCTGCGGGTCGACCTCGCGCCGAAGAATGCCGGCGCCACTCTTGAAGCCGACTCCCGCCTGCCGGCGGACGCCGAGGATCAGGCCCGCGAGCAACTGGGGCGCCTTCTCGGGCTCAACCACGATCCCGCGCCGTTCGAGCGCCAGATGTTGGCTTCGCCGAAGCTGGCGCCACTGATCGCCGGCCGGCGGGGCTGGCGCATCCTGCAGACGCCTGACGCGTTCGACGGCCTGACCTGGGCGATCCTCGGCCAGCAGATCAATCTGGCTTTCGCTTTCACTCTTCGCCGACGGCTGGTGGAACGGGCCGGCTCTCCCGCTCCCGGCGGGCTTTTCGCTCCTCCCCGGCCCACGGCCGTGGCCGCGCTGGAGGTCGACGAGCTGTTGACCTTTCAATTTTCCCGGCGCAAGGCGGAGTATCTGATCGGCGTCGCCCGGCGAATCGTCGCCGGCGAGCTCGATCTCGACCGGCTGGCCACGGCCCCCGCCGAGGAGGTGGAGGAGGCGCTGCTCGCCGTGCGCGGTCTCGGCCCCTGGTCTGCTCACTACGTGATGATGCGGGCTTTCGGCTTCGAGGACTGCGTGCCGGTGGGCGACTCGGGCCTGGTGCGCGGCCTCGCGAAGTTCTTCTCGCTCGCCGAGCGGCCGGACGCCGCGGCGCAGCGGGAGCTCATGCGGCCCTTCGCTCCTTATCGGAGCTGGGCCACCTTCCATCTCTGGCAAACCCTGGGAGACGAAGCATGAATTTGTACACCACCACCGTCGACAGCCCCTGCGGCCCCTTGATCTGCGTCGTCGACGAAGAGGGCGCCGTGATCCGCATCGCCTTCAGCGAAGGCCGGGACGCGCAAAAGATTTCGAATATCGAATTGATCGAAGACGCCGGCCGCACCGCCGAGGTCCGGCGCCAGCTCGACGAGTACTTCGCGGGCCAACGCGAAGAGTTCGATCTCCCTCTCTCACCCCGCGGCACGCCGTTCGAGCTGTCCGTTTGGGAAGAGCTGCGCCGCATTCCCTTCGGCCAGACACGCAGCTATGCCGACATCGCCCGCGCGCTAGGAAAACCGGCCGCCACTCGCGCCGTCGGCCGCGCCAACGGCGCCAATCCCATCCCGATCGTCGTTCCCTGCCACCGCGTGATCGGCTCGAATGGCTCCCTCACCGGCTTCGGCGGCGGGCTCGACAACAAGGCCCGGCTGCTGGAACTGGAAGGGCTATCGTTGCCGTTCTCCGGTTGACGCTCACGGTCCCGGAAGCGCCGACGTATCCCCGACGCTGCCAAATCTTCCTTGTGGATTGTGATAGGTCTTCACGGACCCGGTCTGCGTGTCCGTCACCGTCAGCGTGTACTCGAGATTGGAAAGGGCACCGTAGAACACCCAGAAATGGTTGTTGAAGGCTCGCGCGTCCAGTACCTTGACGATGACCTCGACGTTGTTCGCCGAGGTGAACCAGAAGTAGCCGGTGTCGGCGCTCAAGGGCACGGCCTGGCCGAAGCCGGTGTGGCCCCTGCCGTCGTTCCACGACAGCTCGACGCGGAAACGGGAGGCGCTGAGGCAGAGAGCGGTCTGACCCGCGGCGCAAGCCGAAGCGGCGGCGGTCTCTGACTCAGCCTCGCCAAGATCACCGGCATCTCCGAGATCGGCGACCTGACCGGCCATGGCCGTGTCTGGAAGGGAAGAACCGGCCGCCGATTTAAAGGCGACGGTATCGCCGACGCTCGCGAACTGGCCGGAGGGATTCGAATAGGTTTTCACCGCACCGGTCACGGTATCGGTGATCGTCAGCGTGTATTCGAGATTGGACAAGGCGCCGTAGAAAACCCAGAAGTTGCCGTTGACTGTGCGGCCGTCCAGCACCTTCACCATCAGCTCGACGTTCGATGGATCGGTGAACCAGAAATAGCCGGTATCTCCGGACAGCGACACGGCCTGGGCCGCGCCGCCGAGAGCGCCGGACTTCCAGGTTACCTGGGCGCGGAAGCGGTTGCCGGCGACGCAGAGGACGGGACCCGCCGTGCAGGTCCCGGTGACCTTCGCCGACGTCGCGGCCACGCCATCCACATTCAGCGTGTAGTCGCCGGGGCCAACCTCCACCAGTCCGCTGGGCGTCAAGCCCACACCGCCGATCGACGCGGAATTACCTGTCCAGGCGTAGGCGAGAATCGCGTTGGACGGCGAGGGAGCGCCGGCACCCACGGCGTTCGGCGACGGAACGACCACCAGGGCACCCTCGTGCGGATTGAAGATTCGCACGTTGGGCGACGCGATGCCGCCGCGCGAAAACATTAGGGAGTTGAGCTGGTTGACGTTGGCGCCGGTGGGCAAATGAACGCTGTCGCCGTACACCAGATCTCCGAAGGCTACGGGGTTGAAGCGGTTGCCGTCGTAGAGCACCCGGTTCTGGGGGCCGGAGACGTTGCTCACATCCAGGATGTTCAGTCCCTCGTCGCTGCTGAAGGTGGAGCCGGAGACCACGCCCGTCACGTCGCGCTGGCGGCCTGAATCATTCGCGGGAAGCGCGAGAATGGAAGCGCCGCGGGAGTTCGCCTCCAGCGAGGAGAAGCCGGCGCCGACCCGATTGCGATAGAAACGGCAGTTGGTCGCATCCACGTTCGAGCCGATGTTCAGCAGGGCGCCGCCCCAGAACTCGGCCGAGTTGCGGGCGAAGGTGGTGCGCAGGATGCGCGCGGTGGACTCCTGCAGTAAGGCGATGCCGCCGCCCTGGGACCCGTTCCCGGTGGCGTTCGAGTCGAGCACCATGGAGTCTTCCAGATCCAGATCGATCAGATTCCCGGCGATGGCGCCGCCGGAGCCGTTGCCGTCGGCCACCGCCGTCGTAACGTCGCAGTCGGAGAAGACGGTGCCATGAATCACAACTTGCGCCCGGTTGTCGGCAAGAGAGCCGGCCAGGGGGACACCCGTGCCGCCATACATTCGCGCCGTGTCGCCGCTCGCCAGCACGCAGGCGCCGGAGGCGGAGAGCGTCTCCACCTCGCTGCCGCCCTGGATCAGCGAGCCATTGATCACCAGCCGCGCCGAGCGCCGGTTGATGGCGCCGCCGCCCGTCGACGCGTCGGGGAAATCGGGAGACACGGCCGAGATCGCCCCGCCCGCCTTGCCCGCGGGCTTGGCCCGCGTGGACTGGTTGCCGCGCAGCACCGAGCCGTCGATCTCCACCACCGCCCTGTAGGTGTCCACCGCGCCGCCGAGGTCCGCCCGGTTGAGCGCCAGCAGCGACTGCTGGATCACCACGTTGGTCAGATCCTCGGCGTGGATGGCCCCGCCAGTGGTGAAATCTGAGATGGTGCAGCAGGGGTCGGCCACCGCCTGATTGGCCTGGAACGTGGAGTCGCCGATCTGCACGTCCGAGCCCTTGCTCCACGTCCCGATGACGTAGATGGCGCCGCCCACGAAGCCCGCCTCGTTGCTCTCGAAACGGGTGCCGGAGACCCGCAGGGTGGCGTCGAGCACATAGATCGCCCCGCCGGCGGAGTTCTGCTGGTGCCCGGGAAGATTGGTACGGTTGCGCAGAAACACTCCCCCCTGCACGACGGCCACGGCAGACCGCACGACCATGCCGCCGCCCCAGTTGGGAGCCGAATTGTCTTGGAAGGACGTGTTGACGAGGGCGGCACTCGAACCATCCAAGACTCCCAGGGCTCCGCCGCCGGTGGCCGGCAACGCGGACCGGTTGCCGAGGAAGGTGCAGTTGCGAAACTCGGCGTGCGCCTTGGTGAGAGTCACCCCGCCGGCGGCGCTGATGTCCGCAGTGAAACCGTTCTGGAAGGTGATGTTTTGGAAGACGACGGACTGGCCGGTGTTCTGGACGATGCGCACCAAGCTTCGGCTGCCGCCGCCGTCGAGCACCACGGTGGCCCCGGCAGCGGCCCGGATGACGAAGCTCTTGCGAGCGTTCGCGTTCTTGATGGAGAAACCGCTGGCCGGCGTCGAATACGTTCCAGCGGCCATCTCGATTGTGCCCCCGGCGCTCACCTTCTGAATGGCCGCGTCCAGGGTCGCCGCGTCCGGGGGGACGCGAACCAGATTGTTGGCGGCCAGCAGGGGCGAGACGCCGCAAGAGACGGCCAAGGCCAGCGCGAGATACAGCCTGCGCATGAACAACTCCTCCTTCATCCCCGAAGTACGACCACCTTCGGGCGGCACGACCAGACGAGGATTTCTATTGCGATTTTAGCATAGCTTCGCGATCCTGTTTACCCCATTTGCACGTCTTCTCTCGGAGTAGTACCATCGGCACATGGCCGTTTCTCCAGGCCCTCGCGCCTCCACCGCGGCCCGAAGATCTCGTAGATCTGACGCCCTCCACCTTCCGTTCCGGGAGGAAGAGGCGTCCGCCTGCGCGGCTGGCCTTGGCCCTGAGCCTGAGAGCGGTCATCCCACCCGCGTGCGGATCTCGCGGAG
>DATIOS010000028.1:0-3732 GCA_035472915.1 Thermoanaerobaculia bacterium | reverse complement strand
ATCGGCGAGACGCCCGAGCACGGCTTCATCGTCCTCGGCCGTGGGGCCGTGGGCGCTTTCCCTGCCCACGGTGGCGCCGGGGTTGAACGCCGGATCTTCCATCAGGTCCAGGCTCTTGACCACGTGCTCGGCCAGGCCCCGGCTCTGCAGCAGCTCGTACTGGGTGGGATAGAACTCCATGTTCCAGTAGTTTTCGAGCCAGGGATTCGACGCGTTGCTCAAAGGAGTCAGGCTGCGGCGCTCGATCTGGATCGTGGCCGTCGACTGGTATAGCTTGGGCGTGACGAAGTAATGGACGCTGGCGCCGGCCAAGCCGAGGATGGAACAGATCACCGCCAGCTTCCAGTGCCGGCGCGCCATGGCGATGTATTCGCCAAGATGGAGCTCGGATTCGCCTTCAGCGGCGGCGACCGGCTCGTCGGCGGGAGGGACGGACGAGAGAATACTCAAAAGAAAGACTCCTTGACGACGATCACGTCGCCTTGGCGCAGCTCGATGTCAACTTCCTTGCCGGCGAGGATCTTGTTGAAGTCGGCGGTGATCTCCCGCGCGCCGGAGGCCCCGGGCGACCTTTTGATCAAAATTTTCTTCGAGGCACGATCCGTCAAGCCGCCGGCATGCGCGATGGCGGTCAGCAGGCTGATCCGCTCATTGCTCTTGAACGGCAGCGCTCCTGGCTTGTTCACCTGCCCGAGGCAGTAAATGGTGATCTCGATCGTCGCCGGAACGTTGATGAGGTCGTTCGCGTAAATCGGAATGTTGAGCTTCGGATCGCCGCGCAGCAGCAGATCGTCGAGGTTGATCGTCACCTGGTCCGACAGGCCGTTGTCGGCGCGGCGCAGGATATAGGCGACGTTGCCATGAGCCTCCGCCAAACCGCCGGCGGCGGTGAGGGCCTCGAGCAGAGTCCAGCGGCCGGAGAAGCCCAGGTTACCCGGCTGCTTGACGGCGCCGATGATCGAGATCGGATGGGAGCGGAACTCCAGCACCTCGACGTCCACCGTCGCTCGCTGCATGTACTTCTCTTCCAGCAACTTCTTGAGGGCGGCGCCGACCTCGGCCGTGGTTTTTCCCGCGACTGGGACGTCGCCGAGCAGGGTGAAGTTGATCTTCCCCTCCTCGTTGACCCGGCTGCTGCCGTTGAGCCGGGTGTCCTCGTCGACTTTGACCTGGATGAGGTCGCGAGGACCGATCCGATAGGCCGGGTCCTTGCCCTGAGCATGTCCGGCTGCACAGAACAGGAGAAAGAGTGAGAAATAGCCAGCTATCTTCTTCATGGCGCTTGCTTTACTGCCCTTGTATGGTACTCCAACGGCGCTGCGAAATCCAGCGTGGGGGGCCGGTTGAGGAGCTCAGCGGCCTCCGAGGAGGTTGATGGTCAGTCCGGCGGAGGAAAAGGTGCGGTCGGCGCCGGGCTGATTGGAGGTGTATCGCGAGCGCAGGAACTGGACGCCGACGACGACTTCCTTACCGAGGCCGAAGTTGAGCTGTCCGCCTAGAGAAGTAACGTCGTCGGTGCGCGGCGGGGTGCCGGGAGCGAAGGCGGTGTACTCGTCCTTGCCCGTCTCGGCGAAAACGCGCCCGCTGATATGGAAGCCGAGGTCGCTGACGAGCGACGCTCCGACTCGGTCGTCCTGAAGATAGGCATAGCCGCTGGTCAGGGAGTAGACGAGGTCACGGCTGCCATAGACGGTAGCCCGCACCCGGCTCTGGGAGCCGAGCAGGAGCGCGGCTCTGCCGGTGACTTTGTGAAACGGCACGAAGTCGGATCCGTGCTGAGCCTCGAGCGAGCGGTCCGCGATCTCGCCTTCGAAGCCCAGGGCGCGGCCGTGGAGGCGGATCTGGAGCAGTGGGGAAGTGCCGCTATTGGAACGCGGCAGGGCGGTGCGCTCGAACTCCGCGCGCGACCCCTCGACCCCGAGGGCTACCGAGATCTCTTCGCGCGGCTGCCAGCGGAGCCCTCCCCGCAGTACCTGCTCCTTGCGGTCGAGTAATGCCAGGCTCCGGAGGAGCGGTACCTGCTCGGCATCGACCAGATTGGTGTCCTGCGTCACGGAGTAGGAGGTGAAGGCGAAGATGGCGCGGGTCATCTCGACCTCGACGAGGACCTCGGCGCGATCGGTCCGCGCGCTGGTCAGCACCGGAATCTCGGGCGTGACGGTCTGCAGCAGTTGCTCGCGGCCGGCGGTGGCCTCAAGAGTGAGACGGTTGAAAAAGCTGTGAAGGCCGAGCTGGTAGCGACCATTGACTCGCCGCCGGTCTGCCTGTTTGTGCCACCAGACGTATTCGGGAAGCACGCCGGCGGTCCAGATCACCTTCGGGCTGCTGCGCAGATAGGCGTGGAAACCCGCGCCGACGGAGGCGGTGAAGTCGGCCGGAATCTTCTCGCCGGAGGAGGCCAGGAGCGTGCGGACGTAGGCCACGTCATGCACGGACAACCAGGGCGCGATGCGCACGGCTCCGAGGTGAAAGCGCGCGGTCTCAGCCTCATGCTCGAGGGCTTGCTTGCGATTGACCGGCTTCTCCTCAGGACCACCGGGCGGCGTATACTGAAATTGAGCAGCCACACTGCCAGCCATCAGCAGGAGGAGAAGGGTCATCGAGGCTCGGATCTTGACGCGCATAAAGTGTCCCCCGCGGGCGTGCCTGTGCGCAGCGCGGTCTCCGCTGTCGAAAGCGCTCGGGTGGCGGACATGATACGTCATTCCGGCCTCGTTCTTACCGCGCTTCTCGCCCTCGCCGTGGCGCTCGGCCCCCTGCCTTTCGGCGGTGTGACCTTCTGGGCCGAGTCGCTCCTGCGGGCGCTTTGCTTTGTTTCCCTGGCTCTGGCGGCGGTGGCCGCCGAGGGCCTTTCGGTATGGCGGCCGGCGGCCCTGGCGGCGGCCGTCCTTGCCGCCTTCGCCGTCGTCGGCTTGCTGCAAAGCGCGCCGCTGCCGTCGCGGGTCGTCGCCGCACTGTCACCGGAGCACGCGGCGCTCCAGCGGCAGGCGGCGGCGCTGGTATCAGGACAGGGCGTGACGCCGCGCCTCACCCTGGCGGCGGCGGCAACGCGTTCGGCGGCTCTGGGTTGGGCCGCCGCCGCCGCCGCTTTCCTCGCCGCGGCGGTCGCCGGCCGCCGGCGCGTCCAGCGGCGTGTGCTGGCCGGCGCGGTGGTGGCCGGCGCCCTCTTTCAGACTTTTTTCGGTGCCCGCAATTGGTTCGCCCGCGCGACCAGCCTGTGGGGTGTCGAGCTGAGCGGCGCCGCCACCGCGGCGCGCTTGCGCGGCACGTTCGTCAATCCCAACCATCTCGCCCTCTACTTCGAGATGGCGCTTCCCTTGGCCTTCGCCTGGATCTGGTGGGCGGCGCGCCGCGCCCGCGATGCGGGGTCCGCGGAGCGCCGCCTGCTGCTGCTGGCGGCGCCCGTCCTCATCTGGCTGATCGTGTTCGCCGGTTTGTCGCTCACCGGTTCGCGCGCCGGCTTGCTGGCGGCGATGGGCGCGGTGACGGTTCAGGGGGCGCTGCTGGCCCGGGGCCGGCGTCGCTGGTGGCTGGCGCCCCTCGGGGGGCTGATGGCGCTGGGCGCTCTGGCGGTGGTGACCGCCCTGGGCGTGAGAGGGGGGACGAACCGGCTGGCAGCAACCTCGACGGCGGACGTCAGCCTCGGTGGACGGCTGGATGAGTACCGGGCGGCGCTGCGCCTGTGGACCCGTTTCCCCGTCGTCGGCTCCGGTCTCGGCACCTTCCGCGCCG
>DATIOS010000027.1:0-2229 GCA_035472915.1 Thermoanaerobaculia bacterium | reverse complement strand
CCCCCGGTGATAGCGGGCGACGTGGGCGACGATCTCGATCTCCCGCGGGTCGAAGGCGTCGAGCACGGCGTTGGAAATGAGGTAGTAGGCGTGCTTGTGGTGGCCCTGATAGTGGATGGAGTAGCCAATGTCGTGGAGCAGGGCGGCATACTCCAGCCACTCCCGCTCGCGGCTGCCGAGGCCGTGGACCGAGGCGGTGACGTCGAAGAGACGGGTGGCGAGGCGCGCCGTCTGCAGGTTGTGGCGGTAGACGGTGTCGGCCCGCTCGGCGACGCGGAGCACTTGTCGCCGCCGCAGATCCTCGGGCTCGCCGAGGGCGGGAACCGGCTGGCCGAGGGCCGCCAGCACCAGGCCCTCGCGCAGGGCGCGATCGGAGACCTGGAAGCGATCGACGCCGGCGTGGGCCACCAGCTCCTGGAGCAGCACGGCGCCGGCCAGCAGGCTTTCGGAGCGCGGGCCGCCCACCGGCGGCAGAGCGGCGATTTGTCGTCTCTTCAAGGTGCGCAGGCGCTCGACGAGCTGGCCGAGGTCCCGGGTGCGCACCTCGCGCAGGCCGGCGGAGAGCTCCTTCCACGGCCGGTCGGCGAAGAAGTCGACGAGGTCGGCGCAACAGACCGCGGTACCGGAAGTCGCCACCAGCCTTTCCACCGGCCCTCGGGGCACGGTCTCGGTGAGGCGCCGGGAGATCTTGCGGCGCAGGCGGTCGAGGGAGGCGCCGGTGGGCGGGTCGCTGGGGACCTCGACGGCACAGCGTAGCGAGCCGAGGGCGAGGCTCACCACCTGCTCGACCTCGCCGCCGCGGGTGGCGATCCACTCCGTGCTGCCGCCGCCAATGTCCGCCACGGCGGCGGGTCCGGGTCCCAGATCCACCACTTCGCGGACCGCGCGGTAGATCAGCTCCCCCTCCTCGACGCCGGTGAGGAGCTGGACGTCGAGGCCGGTGTGGGCCTTGACGCGGGCCAGGAAGTCGGCGCCGTTGGCCGCCTCGCGCACGGCGCTGGTGGCGACGGCCACCACCCGCTCTGCGCCCTTGAGGCTGGCGATGGTGGTCATCTTGGCCAGTGTCTCCAGACCGTCTTGCATCGCCGCCTCGGAGAGGGCGCCGTCGGCGAAGCCGGTCTTGCCCAGCCGTACCATCTCCCGCTCGCGGCCCAAGAGACGGTAGCCGCCGCTGGCGCCGACCTCGGCGACCACCATGTGGATGGAGTTCGAGCCGATGTCGATGGCCGCCAGGCGCTCGCGGGCGGGCACGGCAACCAGGCTGGAAGCCATGGGTTCGCCGCCGGCGCCGCCCGAAATCGGGAACGTCAACGGTTGAACGACCACGGCAGGTAGAGAGCTCACATGCCGATTGTAGAGGATCGTTTCAAGCCCAATGGCGCCGACGCGCGTTCGTCACTTGGCTGTCATGGCACTGTCGTGGTCTGTTGTGTCAAGATTTGGGCCGGCGATTCTTTCGCCTGCCGGAGGTCCGATTCCCGTGACAGAGCCCAATCCATCGCGCCCGGAGCGCCTCGAAGACCGCATCGAGCGCGCCGAAATCCCCAATCTCCTCAACCGCGAGCTCTCCTGGCTGGAGTTCAATGCCCGGGTGTTGAGGGAGGCGGAGGACCCGGACAATCCCCTGCTGGAGAGGCTCAAGTTCATCGCCATCTTCGATTCCAATCTCGACGAGTTCTTCATGAAGCGGGTGGGCGGCCTCAAGCAGCAGCTCGCCAGCAACGTCCGCGAGCTGGGTCCCGACAGCGGCGGCACTCCCCGCCAGCAACTCGCCGCCATCAACGCCGCGGTGCGTCCCCTGGTGTCGCGCCAGCGGCGGCTGCTCAGGGACGAGTTGCTGCCAGCCCTGCGCCAGCACGGCCTGGAGATCGTCCCCTGGGGAGAGCTCAAGGCCGCCGAGCGCCGCCACCTGGCGGAGGAGTTCGACCGCCGGATGTTTCCCATCCTGACGCCGCTGGCGGTGGACCCGGCGCACCCGTTTCCCTTCATCTCCAACGTCAGCCTGTCGCTCGGCGTTTCCATCCGGCTGCCCGGCGACGATGCGCCGCGCTTCGCCCGCATCAAGGCGCCGCACATCCTGCCGCGCTGGGTGCAGGTGCCCGAGCCGAGAGACCGGGCGCTGCGCTTCGTGCCGGTGGAGGACGTCATCTCCCATCATCTCGACCGACTCTTCCCGGGAGTCGAGATCGTCGAATCGCGCCCCTTCCGGGTCACCCGCAACGCCGACGT
>DATIOS010000026.1:0-6775 GCA_035472915.1 Thermoanaerobaculia bacterium | reverse complement strand
ACTCGCCCAGCCGGTGGAGCCCTCGGCGGCGGATTCCTCCCTGAGCTGGCTCCTGACCGGAGAGGACAAGGAGATCCTGGCAGATTTGGTGAGCATTGCGCTGGGAAGGCATGATGAGCAGGCGGTGGCGACGGCCCGCTCGCGCCTTGCGGCAGCACAAGGCGACGCTGCCTCGCTCGGCGTGGCTGCTCTGCGGCTGGCAATATTGCTAGTCGCCGGCGACGAGGTGACGGCGGCGCAGATAACGGAGGCGAAAGATCTCCTCGTAAAGGCGCGGGGGGCGCTCCAGGGCGAGGCACGAGGATGCGCCGGGTTGGTGGAGACCTACGTGCTGCTCAAGATCGCCAGCCCGGAAGATAGCCTGGCGGCCCTCAAGCGGGCAGGGCCGGACCTGCCGGCGACGGACCTTCACCGGCGCCTGTTCGCCCATCTGCGGGCACAGATAGCCAGTGCCGGTGGCGGAGCCGGCGCGGAAGCGGCGATGCGCGACCTCATCGCCGCCCGAGAGGCTCCGAGCTATCCTTTTGTCCCGTTCCCGCGAGGCCCCGGCTGGGGTCTGGTCCGTGCCGCCCACCTGATGGCAATGGAGGCGCGCTACCAGGGAATGTGGGTGCCGCTCCCCGCGGAGGCGCTGGAGCTGACCGTCGGGCAGTCCTTCCGGTCCGATCTGGACCGAGCCCTCGCTACGCACACCGTGGAGTCGGAGCAGGTGTGGGCGGCGTTCCGAGGCTATCTTGGATTCCTCGATGCCCATCACCGGCCAGCCGGCGCCTTGGTGGCCGTCAAGGAGATGTCCGCCCTCCAGGGATCAATGGCGTCTCCGGACCGCCGCATCTGGTTGCACGAGAAGTGGGCACGCTACGCACTACAAGTGGGCGATGCCGCCAGCGCCCGCGACCACCTCGCTGCAGCGCGAAAAGAGATCGAGTTTGCGGAGACCACCGTACCCGGCCGGATCAAGAAAGAGCTTGCTCTGGCGGACGAGGTCGACCTACCGGAGTCGCCGGAGCTGGCGATCGAGGCCTTCGAGCGGGTCGATGTCCTGGCCCGCCGGCTCCCGAACGCCGAGGAGCGTCTTGCGATGCGCACACAGGCCCTCGCCGCCCAACTCTCGCGTCACGCTCGGCTCGCCGACTTACGGGCAGTGACAGCCGTCTACGAGGAGGCATTGCCGGTCGCCCAGGAGCTCGATGCACATCCGGAGCTGGCTCAGGGAAGAAGATTCCACGCCGAACGCCTCGAAGCGGAGTTGCTCGACGCCTTGGCCCGAGTGCCCGCGCGCTGGGCCGAGGCCGAGGCCCGTCTCAAAGCCCTGCTGTCGCGCATGGACGGGGTAGTCCCGCTCTGGCGGCGCCCCGCCGAGGAGGTGCTTACCGCAGGGGCCGAGGCGCGTGATGTGGGAAACGCCTCGAGTATCGAGGAGCACCTGCGTCGGGTGAGCGCGGCTGAGGTCCAGGAGCGGGCGCTGCCGGTTCTCGGCCGGCTGCTGCTGAACCTCGGCAAATGGGCCGAGGCGAAGGCGGCGCTCACTCAGGCACTCTCTCTTGACTACCATCACAACACGGTCTGCGGCAGCCCGGATCAGTTAGAATTTTCGCAGGGTTTGGCGCTCGCAGCGAGGCACCTGAGTGATCCGGCGGGAGAGAGCCTTCAGCTCAACGAGTGGTCCAACTGCGCCGCAGACGCCGACCGCGCTTCGCGGGCAGCCGCTGGGCCGCTGCCAGTCAGGGCGCGGGCGCTGGCGGACCAAGGCGACCTCTATGCGGCCGAGTACCTATTGCGGCGCGCGATCCATATCCTGGAGGCCCAGCGGCAGCCCGCCGACTTGGCACTCGCAAGCGCCCGGCTGGATCTCGCGCGCCTGATCCTGGGGCAGCGGCGGGCTCGGGAAGAATTGGAGAATACCCTCGCGGCTGCCAGTATCTTGGCAGCCGCCGACTCTCCGACTGCTCAGTGGCGAGAGCTGGCGCTAGATGCGATCGACCTGCTCTCCACCGGAAGACCCTCCGACGAGGCGGCGGAAGCCGCGCTGGCGCTGATGCAGCGCGTCCCAGTGAATCATGCCTCGGCGGCGCTCCAGGCCTTTGCCGCGCGGTCGGCGCTCCGCGACCCCGGTCTGGCGTCCCTCGTGCAGCGGCGCATCGAGCTTCAGCGCCAGCACGCCGTGCTGGACCTGCAGTTCCAGGAGGCCTTCGCCACCGCCTCGGCTGCGGCCAACACAGCGCGCCGCGACGCTCTCCTGCAAGATCTCGACGCCGTCGAACGTGAGCTCCGGCGATCAGCCGGCCGGATCGATAGCTTCGCGGGCTACTCCGACCTGGTAGTAGGGCGGGCGGTTCCCTGGCGCGAGCTCGGGGCGGCCGAGAATGGTCTTCTGGAGGAGGGCGAAGCCCTCGTCGTGTTCACCCAGGCCACGGAGCATCTCTTCGCGGCGGTGATTCGCCGGGGGGCGATTCACCTCGTCCGCCTGGACCTCGCGGCTGCGAATGCGGCCTCAATGGTCCGACTCCTGCGCGCAACCCTCGACCTGCATGACGGGGTTGACCCGGAGCACCTCCCCGCTTATGACGTGGCGACCGCGGCAGAGCTGTACAGCCGGATCTGGAGGCCACTCGAAGGCGACCTCGCAGGAGTGAGCCGGGCCCTCGTCGTGCCGCATGGGCCGCTCGAAAGCCTGCCGCTCGAAGTGCTGGTACGGACATCGAAAGGCCCCGGACTCGACCAACAGGAATGGCTCGACCAGGCGGTCGCCATCGCCTACCTCCCCTCGGTCTCCAGCCTGCGAGCCATGCGCACGGGCGTCGCACCCTCGCGGGCGACCCGGCCGCTTCTCGCTTTCGCTGCCCCGGATCTCGCCGGGGCCGGCGCCGAGCTGAAGGCCGACGGCAGCTTCAAGAGTTACTTCGGGATGGGAGGGGGCCTACGGGCCAACCTGGCCTGCGAGTTGCCGCCGCTGCCGCAGACCGCACGACTCGTAACCGACATGGCGACCGCCCTCCATGCCGACTTGGCGGATGTTTATCTCGGGCAGCGTGCCACCGAACGCCAACTGCGTGCACTTCAGGCGGCAGGCGCGCTAGAGCACTTCCGAGTCATTGCATTCGCCACCCATGGACTGGTCGCGGGAGAGCTGCCGGCCCAGCTCGATGCCGAGCCTGCCCTGGTATTGACACCTCCCCCGGGGTGCCGGTCGGAATCCGCTGAGTCGGACGGCCTGCTGACCGCAAGCGAGATTGCAGGGCTCTCTCTGGATGCCGAGTGGGTCATCCTGGCCGCCTGTAACACCGCCGCACCGGACGGCACGCCGGGAGCCGAGCCGCTGTCGGGCCTGGCGCGCGCCTTTTTCTACGCCGGCTCTCGTTCCCTCCTGGTCAGCCACTGGTCGGTCGACCCCGAGGCGACAAGCGCGCTGATCAGCTCCCTCTTCGCACCGGGGGAGACACAATCACGCGCCGCGCGGCTGCAGCGTGCTCGTGCGTCGCTCCGCCGCCCGGTCGGTCCAGAGACCTCCCGCTTCCATCCCGCGCTTTGGGGCGGTTTCGTGCTAGTGGGAGATGGACGATGAACGATAAACGTTCCCGTAAGGAGGACTCATGAAGAGATTTCGAGGTCTTATCGTCCCGCAGCTTCTCATCAGCTTGCTCACACTGGTCCTGCCGGGCGCCTCGGCCGCAGCCGTCGCCGCTGCGGTGGAGGGGAACGATCACGAACAGGAACTCCAGGTTCTGGCGATGATGACAGTCCTCCGGGAGATCGACGACCGTTGCCACCTCCTGACGGCGGAAGAGCGCGGTCGTCTGAACCTCCACGTCTCCGAGCTTGTCCGGAGCCTCGGCGTCGACCCGCAGAGCCTGACACCGCCGAGCGGCGGCAACCCGATCCCATGTGACGACAAGATCGCACGGATGATGATCGGCTCGCTGCGGGAAACCGTGCTCGCTCCGGTCCCGGCCCCGTCCTCGGAGGAGGGAGAGCTAACCTGGGAAGAAACCCAAAAGATGTGGCAGGACCAGCTCCGTACCCTGCCCGCCGGCCGGCTGGCAGCCTATGAGGGCTGCTGGGCAGGGTCGCTTGCCGGGCTGGCGGTCGAGGTCTGCCTGACCGAGAAAGGCGACGTCGTGACCGTCGGTGTGAAGGAGGGAGACCAGGAGTGGTGCGCACTGGCTCCCGGCAGCGCCCGGCCGCGCGAGGAGTGGATTGTTTTCTCCACCCCGGCGGCAACTGGGACATGCAAGGATGGAAGCCACCTGCAGCACCTAGAAGGTGGTTGCAAGCCGACCAGTGACTCCACCTTGGATTGTATCTTCTCTGTCTATTCCAAGGGCAATACCTTTTACCTCCTGCGCGGTAAGCCCCTCAACGGTCAAGCGCTTCTCAAGCGCTCCACCGCGAGCAGCCAGCACTGATTCATTTGACACGTGCGGACTTACAGCAACCGGGCCGGACGGCTCGTCGAGCGTGGCGGAAACCGCGGCGCTCTGAGCTTCTCTGGAGTGCCAGGCGCTTCTCAGTTGGTGCTAAAGAGGTGCCTGGCATCTCTTCGACTCCTTTCCAGTCATAGCGCCCGCTCCGCGGAACGCGCGATCTGCTCCAGCATCCGGCGCACGATGATCTGGTGGCCCCCGCTGCCAATGACAAGCGCGCGGTATGCGCGGCCGGCGATCCCCGGGAATACCGCGGAGGTGCGCGCGCTCAGCGTGACCCCGTCCGGGTTGGGAGCGACGTCGAAAGCAAGCTCGTAGCGGGAGAACCGGTGGCGGCCCCGCAGCGCTAGTGTACTGCGGCGCAATTAGAGGCTCTTAAGATCCCCCGGGGAGGCAGTCTCCGTCTCCTCTGGCGCAAAAGGTCCCTTCTGATTGCCGCAGTAGACTAGGTGCCGCGGCGCGGTCTCCTCGGCGACCGCGAAGCCACTCGCGGGTTCCAAGCGCCAGAGCGAAGCGAAGGCCGCTGGAGCGGGGTGGGCGAGACGACCGCGCGCCAATCGCACGACGGCGGCCCAAGTGCGCTCGGGCGACGCGCCGATGTGTGTGCGATGCTCGTCGATATAGGGCAGACTCTCCATAGAGAGGAATTGTACTGGAACGGCCCGCCTCGCAAGCCGCAGGCCACCGGGGTCTACCGGATCAAGTTGAGGACACAGGATTGAAGGTGGCAAGTCCCTCCGCGGCTGCCGCTGCCAGGAGATGGCGGTCGGAGCAAGCGAAGCGAACCTCCAACCCTTCCTGGTGCAAAAGCAACGCGCTCGCGAGATGGACAGCATCGGCCCCCCGGAGGGGATGGTTCTTGCAGAGATCAGGCACGAGCTTGAGCACTGCGGCTCCGACCGGTACCTGCTTGAGCTCGTCCCAGTCTTTGGCGAAACCCAGCCGGAGTTGCTCAAGCTCGGTGTCCACCAGAAGCTCTTCTCGTCTTCGGCGAGAGAAAGTCGCGTGGATTTCAGCGAAGGCCAGAACCGAAACAGCCACGGGCTCCCCCCGTCCCGCAGCTTCGCGCATTCGCTCTGAGCCGGGCTCTGCGATATAGAGCTTGACCAGGACGCTGGTGTCGAGAAAGAGAATCAACGCCGATCTTCGCTGACCATCTCCGAGGCCAGCTTGCCCCGGTTCGGAACCGTTGGGCCTCGAAAGGCGGTTCGCTCTGCCCGTCGGGGCAGTGTGACGAGGCCACGGGCCTCCAGATCCGCAAGCCGCTGCTGCTCGGTCGCCTCCGGAATCTCGGAGAGTGGGACCAAAGCGGCTACAGGACGGCCATCGCGCAACACGACGATCCGCTCACCGGTCGCGGCTCGCTGCAAGTACCTGGAAAGCTGGTCCTTCAGGACTCGGGTGCTCACGGTGGACATGACTGCCTCCTGTGGCCATTGTAGCCGCACCTGAGCAACTGGAACAAGTCAGGCACCTTGTCCTCGGCTGCGGCTCACCCTTCGCCGGCGCCCTGGGTGCCCATGGCCCGCAGGGAAAGGCCCGAGCCCCGCCGTTGCAATCCGTTACATTCCTGACATTCCCGAGAAACGCCAAGGGCTCAGAGTCGACGGTGCCAAGAAGAGGCCCGTCCCCATGAAGAAACTCGCAATCATCTCCCTGACCATCGCCGCCCTCGCCCTGGCGGCCCTCCTCCTGATACGGATGGCGCCGCGAGGTGAGGATCCTCTGCGCGGCGCCGAGATGGCCCGGGTTGTGCGGCGCGACCTCGAACGGGTGGTCACCGCCACCGGCGTCATCAAGCCGCGGGTCGGGGCGGAGGTCCGGGTGGGCTCTCGCGCCTCGGGGGTGGTCCGCCGGCTCCTGGTGCGGATTGGCGATTCGGTCGCGAAGGGGCAGCTCCTGGCCGAGCTCGAGACCGGCGAGCTCGAGGCCCGGCGGGCGCAGGCGGCTGCGGCCGTCGCCTCGGCTCGCGCTGACCTCGACTACGCGGAGGCCGACCTGCGGCGCAAGCGGGAGCTGGCGGCGGCGCAGCTCCTTCCCCGGAGCGAGCTCGACCTCACCGAGCGGGCCTCCGCGGTCGCCGCGGCAGGCGCAGGCCAATCTCGACCTCGCCGTCACCCAGCTCGGCTACGCGAAGCTCACCGCTCCCATCGCCGGCCAGCGGCGGCCCAAGAGGAGCTGCGACGCCAGTTCATCGAGGCGCTGGGAAAGCGACGGTAGAGTCTCCGCAGCGTTCGTGAAGGGCCGCCGGTCCCCCCACGAGGTGCGTGCAGCTTGCCAAGAAGACCCTGGAACCTGTTGCTGGTCGGCGGACGACCCTCACCTTCCCGGTCCTTCCTCCTCCACAGTAG
>DATIOS010000025.1:0-6071 GCA_035472915.1 Thermoanaerobaculia bacterium | reverse complement strand
AAGAGGGGGCGAACGCCATCCTCCGCGGTTTCCTCAAGGGACGTTTTCCCGCCCTCGTTGGAGCCGGCAAGAAAACCTCCTGGATCTACCTCGACGACCTGGTGGACGGCATGTTGAAGGTGATCGACAAGGCACCGCCGGGCCGGGGCTACCTGATGACGGGGGACGTCACCACCCTGCGCGGTCTCGCCGACCACGTCTCCTCTCTGGGCGGCGTGAAGCCGCCGCGGATGACCCTGCCCCTCGGCCTGGCGAGGGCCGGGTTGATTCTCAGCGGGCCGTTCTATCGGCTGCGTGGTTTCCGTCCGCCATTCTCCGCCGAGCAGCTCAACAGCCTGGAACGCAACTGGGCGTTCGACGACTCCCGGGCGCGGACGGAGCTCGACTGGCATCCCCGGACGCTGGACGAGGGCTTGCCGCCCACGGTGGCGTATCTGAAGGCGAGCTGAGGCTGGGGGCGCCGTCTGTTTGTCCGGTGCTCGCTTCCCGTAACCGGAGACTGGCGCCGGCACGGCTTTCCGCAATAAACTTGGCGTCCATGGCGCGGCGCAAGGCGGAGGACCAGCTCGCTCTCTTCGACCTCGGACCGCCGCCCGAAGCCCAGCGCCAGGGCGTCGAGGCCGCGTCGCAACCTCCCGAGGTGGAAGAGCTGGGCCGGCGGCTGCCGCCGGCGATCCATCTCGGGGGATCGACCTGGTCGTTTCCGGGTTGGGCGGGGCTGGTTTGGGATCGCTCGTACTCCCAGCAGAAGCTGGCCCGTGAGGGCTTGGCGGCCTACGCTCGCCATCCCCTGTTTCGCGGCGTGGGAGTGGACCGCACCCACTACGCGCCGGTCGAGGCCGCCGAGTTGGCGGCGTACCGGGCCGTGGTGCCGCCGGGATTCCAATTCCTGGTGAAGGCTCATGAGGCGTGCACGGTGGACCGCTGGCCCGATCACGATCGTTACGGCGTCCACCGCGGCCAGCCCAATCCCCTGTTTCTCGATCCAGCCTATGCCGCCGACCAGGTGGTGGCGCCATTCGTCGAAGGAATCGGCGTTGGTGGTGGCGCGATTCTTTTCCAGTTCGCTCCCCAGAATCTCGGGGCCCCGGGGCAGTTCGCCAAGCGTCTCGGCGCTTTTCTGGCGGCGTTGCCCCCCGGCCCCGTCTACGCCGTCGAGCTGCGCAACCGCGAGCTGGTGACGGCCGAGTACGGCGACGCCCTCGCCGCGGCTGGTGCCTGCCATTGCCACAACGTCCACCCGCGCATGCCGGACATCCGCGCGCAGGCCAACCTCTCGGGATCGGAGCGCGGGCCGATGACGATCATCCGCTGGCTGTTGGGCGCGGGCCTGACCTATGAGGAGGCGGGCCGGCGCTACGCTCCCTTCAACCGTCTCGCCGCCCCCGATCCCGCCGCCCGTCAGGCGGTCGCGGACCTCGCCCGCGCCGCCGTGGCCGCCGGCCGGCCGTTCCTCTGCACGATCAACAACAACGCTGAGGGGAGCGCTCCGCTTTCGGCGGTGGAGCTGGCGCGAGAGATCGTCGGGAGATAGGGTGCGGCCCCACCCGAGGAGATCGCAGTAACCGCCTGTTTCTCTCTTTCGTTATAATGGCGAAATATCTAAGTGGCCGTGGTCTTATGGGCCGAGCCTCTGTCGAAGAGCGCAACTCTTACTTTCAGGAGGTCGCCATGAAACGATGGATTGCCAAGCTGATACTGCTCTCGATGTTCATCACCTTCGGCCCCGCTGGCGCCTTGGCCGCGCAGGGCGGGAACGCCAGGCAGCCCCCTCCCAATCCCTTTGCTCCCGGCCAGGGGCTTGCCCACAAACTTCCCAAGCACGCCGTCGTCGGCTCAACCCCAGAGCGCCGTGCCGCCTGGGAGAAGCTTACTCCCGAGCAGCGCCAGGACTATCTGAAGCGGTTCCAGGCCCATCTCACGAAAGCCCTTTCCGATGCGGCCGTGCAGCAGCGCGGCCCCAACAGGCCGAAGCCGAAGGACCGGTGGGTCCGGTCGGACGTGCTGGGAAAGAAGCTCCGGAGCGCGGTTGCCGGCGCCGCCACCCGAGGTGGCTTGGTCTCCTTGACCAACCGCGCCGGGGCTGTGTCGACCAGCGAGCTCATACGTCCAATCGAAGACCCCGGCGACCCCGGCTCGTACCCGCCGGTCGTCAACGTATCCGCCTCTCCCACCGCCGGCGCGGCACCGCTGACCGTGCAGCTCTACAGCTACGCCTACGATCCTGACGGCTGGGTGACCGACTACTACTGGGACTTTGGGGACGGCGGCTGGGCCTATGACTCCGCTCCCATCCACACCTACACCTCTCCCGGCGTCTACACGGCCTGGCTGACGGTCACCGACAATACCGGCCTGAGCTCCTGGGCGGCGGTCAACATCTCCGTCACCGGGGGCGGGAACCTGCCGCCGGCAGTCACTGCCAGCGGCTCGCCGCTGTCCGGGTTTGCCCCCCTCTCCGTCGCCTTCAACGCCGCCGCATCGGACCCCGACGGCTATATCGCCTCCTATTACTGGGACTTCGGAGACGGCCAGTCCTCGAACCAGGCGTCCCCTGTGCACGTCTATCAGGCGGGCAACTTCACCGCCAGTGTGACGGTGAGCGACAATGCCGGCGCCACCGCGAGCGCCAGCCTCGGCGTCCAGGTGGCGACCGTGAGCAACTCGGGGACCGACGCGGACGCCGACGGTCTGCCGGACAGCTTCGAAAACTCGCTCGCCGACGCCTTCACGCCCGTGTACCGCATGTCGGGCGGCGAGCAGGCGGGGACCGGCTTCGCCCGGTTCGGCGATTTCTCCCCCCAGACCGTGACCCAGAATCTGCCGCTGCTGCCGCCGGTGACCCACGTCCGGGTGACGCCGGTGGGCTTCGCCACCGACGTCTACGGCCGCCAGCTCGGCTTCCTCCAGGTCGACTATCTGACGCTTCTGAACCGCGACGACGGCCTCAGCATCGGCGGCGACTGCCGCGTCTACGCGAGCATCCTCGGCGGCCTGATCGGACTGGGGATCACCGGTCTGCTCGACGGTCTCGACGGCCACCCCCTCGAACAGGAGCGTTCGGCCACCCTCGTCGCCGCGCTCACCACGGCGAGCTACCAGTACTCGACCGATCCGTCGGCCTACCAAGCCTACGACTACTACACGGCGGCGCACGAAGGGACGTTCTTCGATCACAGCGCCTACTTCGGCCCGTCGCAGCCCGTGCCCGCCGGCAACCACCTGAATCTCGCCCTGTCGAAGGCGAAGCACGGGACCTATCCCTTCAACCCCGACTACTACCCGCTGTTCCCCGACTGGGTCATCTACACGACCTACAGCACGCTCGACTTCCTCTATTTCGACTACATCATCGACTACTACGACTACCTCATTTACAGCTATATCGCCGACACCGTCTTCTTCAGTTGCGTCGTCGAGCATTTCCAGGATCAGGGAGGGTCGTTCCCCGGCCTGCAGCTCAACGTCGGCGAGCTGAGCCATCCGATCAACGGCTCTGGCTTCATCCTGGATCCCAAAGTGAGCAGCAAGCTGACGCCGCTGTTGTGGTGGGTGCAGTAAGGACCTCGATCGGCATTACGGCCCCGTGGGGCGGAAACCTGCCTCGCGGGGCCGCGTCGTTACCTCGAACGCGCGGTGGCCGTAAACGCTTCCCGATACCCGTCCACCTTCCGGCAGGCGCCAGCGGCGTGGCTTTCCAAGCCCTGATTCAGCTTACGATCCGCAGATTCTGTCTCTGGGGCCGTGTTTCAGCTTGTCAGCTGCTGATGGCTTCGATTTTCCCGTGATAGCTTTGGTTCTCCCGAGATTCAGCCCAGCTTCGCCTGATACAGGTTTTCATCTCCTGAAAGATTGAAAAAGCCGGTGAAACAATGTTTCACGGCGTGCCAGGATGTTTTTCCAGGTTTAACAATGTTTCACGCCAAATTGGCATGCCCAACGGGGTTAAACAATGGATCAGGAGAAAAGAGGTTGAAAAAGGCGGTGAAACAATGAAGCAGGAGATTTCGCCGAATTTCGCGGCCGAAGCCGATTCGGGGGAGCCCTCGCTGCAAGAGCTCCGATATCGCTTCACCTAGCCTACAGGAAACCGGCTTCGAAGGCCAGAGAACTGTGACCGCACCCCCCTCCCGCAAGCGGGAGAGGGGAACGCCTGGCTCAGAGGACCTTTACTTTGACTCTGGGGACTTTGTCTTTGTCCTCGTGCCGCTCAAAAAACGGGATCTCGCGGATGCGCGGTCCGCCCGCGGCGACGATCGCGTTGGCCAGAGCGGGGGCCACCGCGGGGGTCGGAGGCTCGCCGACTCCGGTCGGGTTCACCTGTCCGCCCATATCCTTGACCACCGCCGCGCTTGGCTCCACGAAGTACACGGCGATCTTTTTCGGCGCCTGGTGAATTCGTAGCACAGGGTAGTCGTCGAAGTTGTGCTGCTCGACGGCACCTTTCTTGACCGTGATCTCGCCGAGCAGGGCGTAGCTCAGGCCGTAGAGGATGCCCCCCTCCATCTGCGCTTTGCACCGGTCCGGGTTGACCGCGATGCCGCAGTCGATCGCGCCGTGGATCTCGTTGACCGTCAGCTCGTTGGCTTCGTTGAGCGAAACGTCGACCACGATGGCCACGTAGCTCAGGAAGGCCCGGTGGGCGGCAATGCCCAGGCCGCGGCCCTTCATCGCCTTGTACTGCTTGACCTTCTCATCCCAGCCCACCTCCTTCGCCACCCGCTCCACTACGGCCCGCAGCCGTCGGGTATCGGGTGGATAGGGAGGAATCACGGCGGGCTGCCCTTCCCAATTCAACGCGGGGAAGCCGTTGTTGTCGAAGCATGCGTCGTTCTCGGCCCCCAGATCGAGGACGCGCCCCTCCCCGATCAGCTCGAGCAGATAGTCCTTGGCGTCGCGTCCGGCGGCGATCGCCAGCTCGTTGGCGAAGGAGCTGGTGCCGAAGGCGTGGTAGATGTTGGCCACCGAGCGCATCCAGCCGCAGCGGATGTGGTTCTCGGCCGGACAGTTCTCGATGCGCAGATTTTTCACGTCGAGCATCATGTCCTCTAGACCGTGCGCTCTCTCGATGCCGGAGCCATAGCGGTACTCCCCACCGTTGTGATACGCGGCGCGTGCCTTTCTGAAAACCGGCCTGACCGGCTCGGGTAGGGTTTCCGGAGGCGGAAAGAGCGTCGCGAAGAACGACGTGAAGGCGCTACGCAGCACCAGGGCCGTCGTAGTCCCCGCGCCGTCGAGGGCCGCCTTCAGGCGCTGGTGGGCGACCGAGTTGAAGTAGCTGAACTGGATGTCGTCCTCGCGGGTCCACTGCACCCGGATGGGCACGCCGGGATGCCTCTGGGCGAGAAAGGCCGCCTCGATAGCGTAGTCGCATTTGGACTTGCGCCCGAAGCCGCCACCCAGCAACGTCGTGTGCACCTTGACCTTGTCCCGGATCTCTTTCTTGAGCTCGTCTCGGGCCCTGTACAATGCGGCCTCGTCCAATCCCAGCAGTTTTCCGAGTTCTTCGTTGAAGTCGCGCACTTCTTGCTTTTCGCAGTCTCTCACTTCGCTCGGATCGGTCGCCTGCCAGAGCAGCCACCTGACCGGATTGGGCTCCAGCATTGCCAACCCCACGTAGTGCTGCGTGAACTCGGGACCCTGGGTAGGGGACCAGATCTCCCAGCGCCCGTTCTCGTAGAGGGCGACGGCCGCGGGGGGCTCCATCGGCGCCTGGGCCAAGTGGGGGATGTAGTAGTCCGCCTCCACCACCTTGGCGGCCTGCGCGAAGGCCTCGTCGACGTCGTGCCGTATTCGCAGCGGCTTCCCCGGGGCGGCTGTCGAAGTTTCCAACTCGCCGCGGAAGGCCTTGGAGTCGTACTTGGCGTGGGGGTTCCCTTCGAGCTCCCACTCGACCTTGAGCGCCCGGCGCCCCTGCAAGGCCGCCCAGGTGTTCTTGGCCAGGACGGCGACGCCCGCGTGGGGGATGAAACCGGCGCCCACTCCGCCCGCCGCCAGCGTGGGCGGGAGGCGGACCTTGATAACGTCCACGACGCCTTCCACCTGGCGCGTCGCGGTGTCGTCGAAGCCCT
>DATIOS010000024.1:0-4909 GCA_035472915.1 Thermoanaerobaculia bacterium | reverse complement strand
AGCCCACCAGGTCGAAGGCCGTCGCCTCGGGAGTCGAGATCCGCAGGGTCCCACGGGGAGTGTTCAAAAGACGTATCGGGATTTCCCGGGTGTTGCTCCGGGCAATGAAGGCAATCTGCACCTGGCCGCAGCTCAGAGCCGGGCGGTTCTTCTCAGTCACCACCTGCAATTGCTGCGGGCGATGGTGGGCGGCGCCATGGTATTCGGCGGCACTGAGAAGACCGATGTAGTAGGGGTCTCCCAGGTGTCCCATGAGTTGGTCTATGAGCTGCTCACCTGGAAGGCACCCAAGCCGGCGGTATTCCGGTGGAACGATGACGTGGAACCCCCTGAATGGCACGGCGATCTCGCCTTTTCGCATCAGGCGGCGGAGCGCGGCCCGGACCGCCACCTGCGAGATCCCGAGCGCTTCAGCGGCCTCCGTCGTCGTAAAGTGATAGCGGCCGACGGAGGCGAGGTGGTCGATGTACTGGGCGGCCGTCACTCGTGTGATCCTCTAGATCCTTCTGGATGAACGTAACGCCTGCCGTTACTTTTGTCAACTCATCTTCAAGCCGGGAAGGAGAGATCGATCGCCTGGACCTGCGCAGCGCTGGCACGTCTCACTCCTTCCGGTTCCGCAGCTCCATGAGCTTGGCCTGCTGCGGCTCGTTCAGCAGGTTCTTGAGGCGGATGAGGAGTGAGAGCTGCGTTCTCTTGATCTCGCGCTCTTGGGCCAGGACCTTGTCGGCCTCCGCCAATACGGCCGCTTCGTCCACCGGCCGGGCTTGAAGCAGGCGGACCATTTTCTGGGACTCCTCCTGCAGCGTCCACTGCAGGTCGAGGAACTTCGCCTGGGCTTTCTGCACGTTCTCCTTGACCGCGGTGCGCTGCCGCTCGTCGAGACCCAGGTCCTGGCTGTACTTCATCACCAGCTCGGGCGGGAAGAGATATTTGCCGATCGGATCTTCGTCCGCGGGTTCAGCCCAGGCAGTAGCGGCACCGAATACGGCGAACAGAAGGAAAAAGGTTTTCAATTTCATGACGGGGATCTCCTTTCTGGAGAGGGAAGGGTCGAGCTGAAATCGAGCAGGCTCCGGTCGAGACGCGCCGGATCGGCCAGGATCTCCCGGCCTGAGGTTTCGAGCAGGAAGTTGGTGGGGGAGCGCCACTCGGCGAGCGACGGTGCCGGTGCGGCAGGGATCTCCGGCCCGGAGGTGCGCAGCCCGAGCCACGCAGCCAGCACTGCCAGGACGAGCCCGGCCGCGACGGCCCACCGCAGGTGGAAACGCCATGACGATTCGCGCCGCGGGTAACGCGCTCGGGCGCGCCGGACCACCTCGGCGAAAGGCGGGCTCTGCTCCTGCTCCTCGCGGCGCATCGCCGAGAAAGCGGCCGCCAGCTCGCGATCGTCGCGATCTTTCTCTTGGCTCATGGCTTTACCTCATGGGCGAGGCGTGTCTGGAGGCCGGCCTTGCCTCGGTGATAGTGCGTGCGAGCGCTGCCCAGCGAGATGCCGAGGACGCGCGCTGCCTCTTCCACGGTAAGGTCCTGATAGAAGACGAGGTGGATTACGTCGCGCTGGCGGGCCGGCAGAGCTTGCAAGGCCGCGCGCAGGGAGCGGCTCGTTTCGGAAGCGCCGAGGAGCGACTCGGGCGTGGGGATCGGCGCCGGGCTTGGACGTAAATCGCGCCAGCGCAGGCCGGCCGCGGACCGGAGCCACCGGCTGCGCCGCCTTTCGGCCGCCGTCCTGCGGATGACGCCGAAGAGCCACGTCTTGAAGCTCGACTTTTCGTCGAAGCGGGCGCGGCCGTCCAGGATCTTGAGATAGGTCATTTGCAGCACCTCTTCGGCTTCCTCCCGGTCCCACCGGCAGCAACTGAGGGCCCAGCCGGCGCTGGCCGGGTGGAGCTCCTCGAGGCGTCGTTCGACGGTTTCGCCGGTCATCGGTTCTCCGGCCCTGCGGGTTCGTTGCGAGCGCCGGTCATGGAGTGAGTGGTGTGGGGAGCGGGGGCATATGACATGAGGGTCTGCTCGCCTTGGCGAAATGGTAAGCTCGGCGCCGGCGAAAACCGCAGTAGATCGGGAAGGGAGATCCGTATGCCGGGAATGAGGAGAGTCTCTTGCGTCCTGGGGCTGGCGTTCGTCGCGTTCGGCAGTGCCGGCCTGGCGGCGCCAGCCAAAGGCACGCCGGCAGCCGCACGCTCCCGAGAGGCGCTGGAGCGAGCCGTTGCGCAGCAGCCGGGCGATCCTTCCGAGAGCTTTGCGTTGGGGCAGTCGTACGCGACCGCCGGATTACGCACTCCGGCCGTCCTGGCCTACCTTCGTTATCTGAGTCTCGACTCGGAATCCGCGCGCGCCGTGGCCGCCGCGCAGGCCGTCCGGGCGATCTTGACGCAAGGTGTCAGCGCGGGGAAGGACGGTGGAATCCAGGTCACGATTTCGGAGCCGTCCGAAGAGAATCCTCTTTCGATGATCGATCTCGCTCTGTCCCTGACCGCGGCGACCCGCCATCTCGACAAAAGCAAGGGAAAGACGGAGATTCAGTTGATCGCTGAGTCGCTCGACACGGTCTTCTCGATCGCCGAAGAGAGGGGACTGAGAGGTCAGGAAGGGTGCTTCCCCTGCCGGCAGTACCTGCCCTTTTTCCTCGATCTCAAAGACAAGTCGCTACTGGAGCCCTTCCTCTACGTGGCGACTTCCAGCCTCCACTTGCCGGGCTCTTCCGATTGGCTCGCGGCGAACGCGGTGAAGGTCAACGACCTCAAGAAGTGGCTCGCTTCGAAGCCGGCGTCTTGAGTTACTTTATTTCACCCCTTCGACCAGGTAGAGAGTGGAGAGGAATCGGCCATAGGTGTAGGCGTAGGCGCTGCCGTCGGCGGTCAACATCAGGTTGGTAGGAAGGACACCGACGGGATCGTTGAATTTGATTTCTCGCAGGTGCCGCCTCTCTCCCGTGGCGAGGTCGAGCCGGTAGATCCAGAGGGGAGCCTCGAAGTTGCGCCAGAGGAAGAGACTGCGCCCATCGGAGCTCCAGCGCAGCAGCACGTCTCCAGGGAGGAAGCCCGGCACGAGGCGGGGCGTCCCGGTCTCGACCGGGTAGAGCCAGAGCCGGCCCTCCGGGTCCAGGACCGCGAGCTCGCGGCCGTCCGGGGAGATCGGCCGGGTGAGCAGGCCAAAGGAGAAGCCGAAACCGAAGGGTGCGACGGGCCGCAGCCGGCCTCCGGCCAGGTCCCGCTCGTAAAGGCGGGCGGCCTTGCCGTGCTCCTCACCAGAGACCAGGAGCCGCCGGCCGTCGGGGAACCAGGAGACGAAAGAGGCGTTTTCCAGAGAAGTCCTCGCGAAGGGGCGCGGCGATCCCGGTCCGATGGGCAGGAGAACCCCGGCGCCGGTCCGGGGATTGCCGGTCAGGACCCATTTTCCATCCGGGGAAAGCCCCGCTGCCAGCCCTTCGCCCAGGCGGACCGCCGGGGAGCCATCCATGCCCCGCAGGTACACACCGGAGATCGAACCCTGCTCGTCGAACAGAATGGTTTTGCCGTCGGGAGTCAGGTCTCTGACCATCGACTTGTCGAACCACGAGAGATCCCGCTCCTGCGTCTCACCCGGCCCGAGGCCCGAGAGTCCATAGCGGAAAGAGCTCAGCACCAGGAGCACGCGACCGCCGGAAGCGACTTCGAGGAGGCTGGCGTAACCGGGCAGGCGGAGGAGGATCCGCTTCTCTCCCGTCATTCGGACTGCGCTGAGGGCCGATCCCTGTCTGTCAAAGCTGCCAAACCAGACCTCCTCGCCCGAGGGATGCCAGGCCAACCCCTGGGGAAAGCCCGCGAGGGGAATCGAGAGCTTCTGGCGCCCTTGCCGATCGAGCACCACCAATTGGGAGTACCCAAGACTCCCGATCTGGAAGACGGCGACGAGATCCCCGCGCGGCGAGACGCGCGGCGAGTCCAACAAGAATCGCGTCGAAAGGAGAACTTTGCCGATCGGATATTCCAGGCGGGTGCTGAGGCCGGACCTGCGCACCACCGCCAGATCGGCGCCGTTGGGAGCCCAGTCCGCCTGGTGGACGTCCTGGAGGATTTCGCGCGGCGCACCGCCGGCCAGAGCGGCCTGGGCCAGGGTTCCAGTGCTGACATAAGGGCTTCCCAGAAAGCGGCGCCCCAGGGAGAGCGCCATCTCGCCGGTGCGGGAGATCGCCAGCACGTCGGCTTCGGGGAGGGGCAGGGCGGTCGTCTCCGGACTGTCCATGCGGGTCGTAAAGAGGCGGATCGCCGTGCCCTCAAAGGTGGCGCCGTAGACGACCGTAGCGCCATCGGGTGCGAAGCGGGCGGAAGGGATCGGCCCGCGCCGAAACGTCAGTTGCCGGAAGCTGGGGACTGAGACCGCGGCTGGATGCCAGAACCAGCGGCCGAGGAGCGCCCCCGCTCCCACGAGGACCAGAGCCGCGAGAGCGGGCACCCAGGACCGGCGCCCGGGCCGTCGCGGAACCGGCTGCCGGCCGCCGGTGCTCGACCGTTCCGATAACTCGGTGTCGAGTTGGAAGGCGAGATCGGACGCCGAGTGGAAGCGCGCCACCGGGTTCTTCTCCAGGCAGTGCCGCACGATCCGGTCGAGGGTTGTGGGAACGGTCGCGGGCAGGTCCGGCGGCTCCTCCCGCAGCACCGCGGTCATGGTCTCCAACGCCGTGTCGCGCCGGAACGCCGGCCGGCCGGCGAGCATCTCGTAGAGGACGGCGCCGAAGGCGAAGAGATCGGAGCAGAAATTGGCGGCTTGGCCGCGCACCTGCTCGGGAGACATGTAGCCGGCGGTGCCCAGGATCATTCCCGGCTCGGTCAGTCCACCCGACCCGGGGTGCTCGAGGGTGGTCCCCCCGTCCCCTTCGGTGGTCTGTGCCTCCGGACCGCTACCCTCTACCTGCCGGGCGAGGCCG
>DATIOS010000023.1:0-5807 GCA_035472915.1 Thermoanaerobaculia bacterium | reverse complement strand
GGCCGTCTTGCTGCGTACTGCTTCGGCAGTAGGGGCGGCGGTCTTGTCATCGGGTTTTTTTTCTATCGGCGACCAATCGCCGAGTTTGAAGTCGTCCCGGAGGAGAACCGCCGGCTCTTTCGCCTCGCCAACCGGCTCCATCGCACCACCCGCGGCAAAGTGATCGAGCGCCAGCTCCTGTTCAAGCCCGGAGACGTCTTCTCCCCCGAGCTGGTCGCGGAGTCCGCGCGACTGCTGCGTACCAATGACTATCTCTACGACGTGGAGGTCAAGCCAACCTTGCGCGAGGACGGCAAGGTGGACGTGGAGGTGGTGACCCGCGACGTCTGGACCCTCACTGGGGGAGTGAGCTTCGGCCGCGCCGGCGGCGTCAACACCACCAGCTTTTCGGCGGAGGACACGAACATCTTCGGTACCGGCAAGGACCTCGCCGTGGCCCGCATCGGCACCGTGGACCGCATTTCGAACCTCGTTCGCTACACCGATCCCAACCTTGCCGGCAGCCGCTATCAGCTCCTCGTCTCCTATGCCAAGAATACCGACGGCGGCCGCCAGCGCCTCGAGCTCGAACGCCCCTTCTTCTCGCTCGACAGCCGTTGGGCGGCGGGGCTGCGGCTGTTCCGCGACGACCGCCTCGAGCAGCTCTACACGGGCGGCAAGGTTGCCACCGGCTTCCGCCACGTCAACGACTCGGCCCAGCTTTACGGCGGGCTCTCGCGAGGGCTGGTGGATGGCACGACGCAGCGTTGGGAGCTCGGCTTCACCGTGTCGCGCGACGACTTCACGAATGCGCCTCCGTTCTCCGTTCAGGATCTTCCGGGCTTTCACTTCTTCAAGGCCTCCCTCAAACCCCTGGTCAGCACTCCGGACAAGCAGCTCTTCGCGCCGCCGGAGGATCGCGCCCTCTCCTATCCCTGGGTGCGCTTCGAATCCGTCGAGAACCGCTTCGTGGTCGAGAAGGATCTCGATCGCATTCAGCGCTCGGAGGATCTCAACCTCGGACGCCAGTGGAATCTGCTGGTGGGCTACTCGGCCCAGGCCTTCGGCGGCATCGGCAACCGTTGGGTCTTCCAGGGAGCGGCGTCGAACGGCTGGCGGCCGACGCCCCGGCAGCTCGTGCTCGCCCAGTTGGGAGCCTCGGGCCGCTGGTACCGCAGCGATGCCGAGAATCTGGTGGCGGGAGGCCGCGTGCGCTGGTACGCCCGCGACTTCGGAGACAACGTCTTTTACACCTCGCTGGGCGCCGACCTCGCCCACCGGTTGGATGGCGAGGACCAGCTTCTGTTAGGCGGCGACAGCGGTCTGCGCGGCTATCCACTGCGCTATCAGGCCGGCGACCGCCGATTGCTGTTCACCGTCGAGCAGCGCTTCTTCAGCGACCGCGAGCTGTTCCACCTTGTCCACCCCGGCGCTGCTATCTTCTTCGACGCCGGCCGGGCCTGGTTCGTCGACGCTCCCCTCAACCCTCTGGAGCGCTTCTTCCAGACCTCGCAGAACGCCTATGGCAAGATGCTGCGCGACCTCGGCCTCGGCCTGCGGCTGGGCTCCAGCCGCTCCTCCCGCGGCGCCGTGGTGCACCTCGACGTCGCCTTCCCCCTCGACCGCAAGGGCGCCGACATCAGGGCAGTCCAGTGGCTGGTGTCGACGCGGGAAACGTTCTAAGGATCACTGCTGCAAAGGCCGAATCAACCGCAGAGCCGGCCGGGTGTTGTACTGCGCCCGGTACGCCCGGTGAGCTTCGTCGTCCGGGAAGTGCTCGCCCGGAGGATACGGATAGCGGCTCATGGCGTGGAAAGGCAACGGCTCGACGCTCTGTGAAAAGGCCGTGTTGGCGTCCGCGTCCTTGGCCCAGCCGTCGACCTTGAGGAGAAAGTCGCGCCGCCAGCCGGCCGGCAGCCGCGGCAGGGCCTTGGCGTCGAAGCGCAGCCGAACCTCGTCTCCCGATCCCAGAATCACCAATCGGTCGTCGACGTCGGCCAGCAGCTCTCGCACGTCGCCGTAGCGGGTGTAGAGCCCGGGAGTGGGGTTCCACTCGGAGACCGGCATGAAGGTCTGGTAATCGAAACCCTCGGGCTGCTTGCGCTCGGGGTGGATCACCGGCTGCGAGAAGCCGCGGAAACCCAGCTCGGCGGCTGCCGGGGAAATCTCGGTGAGGGCGACCGGCGGCTCGCCGGTGTCCTCGGAGAGGAAGATCTCGTCCCAGTAGACGCAGAGGCTGGTCTCGATGCGCACTTCGCGGGAAGCTGAGAGGAACTTTCCGGTGAGGTCGACGGCGATGGTCTTGGGTTTGCCGGAGGGAATACCCATGTCCTCGACGACCGTCACCCACCGCCCCGCGGCGTCCTTCACCTGCAGGCGCGGCATCACCAAGCCGGCCGGGCTTTCCTGGGCCGCCGAGAGGAAGGTCGAGCCGTCCGCCCAGTCCACCCAGCCGGTGAGGATGAGAACGGCCTGGTTGTCGGGCGCGGCTTTGCCGAGGTCGAGGTCCAGATGGTGCAGCTCGGCGACTCCGGCGGCGTTGCGGCGGAAGCCGTCTGGATAGCGCTGATCCCGAGCCAGAAGACGGTCCAGGACGTCGTGCCCGCCATCCTCATGTGCCGCCACGGGAACCAACCGCTTCTCGACGCCGAACAGCCGGAATTCAGGGAAGGGCGGGCTCTTGAACTTGTCGTTGGTGAAGATCTCGACGCTCGCCGGATGATCGACCGCCAGCAGGCGAATCTGATCGAGGTAGGACACTTCCCGCAGCTCCTCGGTGATTCGCACCTCGTAGCTGCCGTCCACGGGTACAAGGGCCTCGCCGGGAATCTGGACGTACTCGTCGTGATCGACCGGAAAGTAGTCGCCATCGCCGGAGGAAGCGCCGAGGGGAGCGACGCCCAGGACGTCGGTGATGAACTGGAAGCGCTCGCCGTTCCAGGTGAAGATCATCGGGCACGAGCCGGAGAGGCGCGGCGCTTCTTTAAAAGCAAGAAGACGGCCGGCCGGCTGTTTCGTCTCGTTCTGGATCAGACCGTTGGGCCAGGTGATGCGGATCGTGTCCGCCTCGGTCTGACCACCCAACCCGAAGACCAGGGGGAATCCCTGATAGAGCTGCTTGCGGTAGATCGGCCCGGCCTTGACCTCCACCTCGGCCGCGGGAGCGAGCTTGAGGTTCTTCACTCCCTGGAGGCTCACGGCGAGCCAGTGGTTTGGCGTCTCCGTGGCATTCCGGTAGAGCTTCAGGGAGCCGTCGGCTCCCAGCGCCGCGAAGTCGATGTGGCCGTCGCCGTCGAAGTCGGCGGCGACCCAGCGAGAAGACGGCAGGGTCGATAAGACAGCAGTGCCGCGGTTGTCGAGGTCGGCGAGAAGGAAAGGCGATGCTACGGATGGCTGTTCGAGCTTCCAGCCTTTTCCTTTCTGATTGATCAGCAGGCTGTCGCCGGCCGCGAGATCGTTCCAGCCATCGCCATTGGCGTCGAAAGCGGTCAGGGGAGAGGCTCCGGCGGGCAGGGCCTCCACCGTCTCCGCCTCGTAGGTGCCGCCCAGCCGATCTCGATAGATCACGCCGGGCCGGCCGGCGTAGGTCACCGCAAGATCAAAACCCTGGGTATCGGAGACGGCGTGGAAAACCGCAGTATCCACAGCTTTTCCGACCACGAAGGGAAAGCGCTTCGTCTCGTCGCTCCATCCCGCTGTGCCGGCATTGCGCAGCAGGGCAGCGGAGTCGCCGAGCAGCACGAGGTCTTGATCGTAGTCATGGTCGAAATCGAGCCAGACCGCCCGGGTAAAATTGCCAGACGGCATCTTGACAACAACCTTTTCAAACTTCCCTTTGAGGTTGTGCCATAGCGAGGCCGAACCGTTGGCAACGACGCAAAGGTCGGGCAAACCGTCATTGTCGAAATCGCCGGCCGCGACGCCCGTGATGCCTTTGAGCCCTTCGAGACCGCTCGCCTCGACGCGAGTCGTGCCGCCGAGGAAAAGCATCGCGCCGGCGGCCGAGGCGACGAGGAGATCCGGCTTGCCGTCGCCGTTCGCATCGAGCACGGTGAGGGTGGCGGACGCGGAATCGATCCCGGCCGCGAGGGTCCGAATCTCCCACTTGGGCGTTGCGGCAGCTGGAGCCGCGGCGGCCGGAGCGGGCTCGTCCCACAGCTCCACGTACCAACTCCACTCCAGATCTTCGGGAACAGCCGCTCCTTCGTTACGCTTTTTGATCTCCTGAAAGGTCTTGAGCTCGCGTTGTGCGTCCTCCGCACGTCCGGCGGATTTGTAGGCGTTGTAAAGCTGAAAGTGCGGCCCTGCAAGCCCCGGGGAGAGGCGGGCCGCCTCCTCGAACTGATGCTGGGACAGCTCCGGTTTGCCCTCGAGCTTGTAAAGCGTCCCGAGGTTATAGTGGGAAATCGCTTCGCCCGGCACCAGCTCCACCATCCTCTCGAATTGGGCGATGGCCTTGTCGTACTCCGACGCCCGCTTGTAGGCGATGCCGAGGTTGAACCAGGTGTGGGGGATGGACGGGTCCTGCTTCTGCGCCCTTTGCAGCTCGGCGATTCCTTCGTCGGTCTTGCCCGCTTTGAGCAACGCCAAGCCGTAGTTGACCCGCTCGCGCACCGAGTCCGGCACCAGGTCGAGCGCCGCCCTAAGCTCCTGGACCGCGCGATACTGGGTCGTCGGATTTTCGTAGAAGGCTTTCCCCAGGTTGCGGTGGTGCCAGAGAAGCTCTTCTTTCGACGGCAACGGAGTCGGTGGCGGCGCGGCGGCCAGCAGAAAGGCTGAGAGAAGAATTAGGAGGGTGTCTCGATACCCATGCCAGCCACTGTAGAGACGCCCCGCGGGGAACCCCGCGGGGCGTCTCTTCGGAGGCGAGATCCTCACCGCCGCCTGGAAGGACTGAGCACCGACGAATACGCGCCCCATAACGTTGCGAAAACGGAGAGGGCGACGCTTCGAAGGAGACGCCCCGCGGGGTTCCCCGCGGGGCGTCTCTACAGTGGCAGCCGACGGGTCAAAATTCGCCCGCTTCACGGCTTCTTCCGTTCTTCGGCGACGAAGGGCTTCAGCGCCGGCTCCCCCTCGATAATGCGGTACAGGCGATCCGCCGGGATTTTCTCGAACGTCTGGCGCGCTCCCGATGGCCAGCGCACTTCCAGGCGATCGATCACGGCGGCGCCGGCAAGTCCGAAGTGGACGCGCTGGCTGCTTTGAGCGGCGAAACCGTTTCCGCCGTCGACGAAACGAAGCTGAGTGCGTCCACCCGCCGTGGCGCGAAGCTGCGCTCCCACGGCCTGGCGATTGGACTTGCGCCCCTCGAGCAGAAACCCGGCCCAGTGGGCGGTTGAAGGCATCACATTGCGGTAGAGGTAGGGCTCGGCGTTGGCGTTGGCCACGAAGAGATCGAGCCGGCCGTCGTTGTCGAAGTCCGCCACGGCGATGCCGCGGCCGTCGCGGGTGGAGTCCAATCCGTGGCGGGCCGCCTCGTCACGAAAGTTGCCGTCCTGGTTGTGAAAGAGTTTTTTCTTCTGATATCCGGAAAGGCTCTTCTTGCCCATGGGCGGCCAGTTGCGGGCGTCCGTGAGATCGACGTTGGGGCGAGTGATCATGGCGAAGATGTCCGGCACGTAGCTCTCGGACCCGGCGGAAACCCAGCCGTTGACCACGTAAAGGTCCAGCCAGCCATCGTTGTCGTAGTCGAGAAACTTGCCGCCCCAGCCCCAGCCCGTGTCATAGACGCCCGTCTCCCGCGCCACGTCGGAGAAGGTGCCGTCCCCATTGTTGCGCCAGAGGAAATTCCCCTCGCGCATGTAGTCGTCCGTGATGTTGGTGAC
>DATIOS010000022.1:0-10959 GCA_035472915.1 Thermoanaerobaculia bacterium | reverse complement strand
GACAGACGGCGTTACCTCGGTGAACGCCGGCGGCTCGGTGACCTACACCATCGTGGCCGCCAACGCCGGGCCAAGCAACGCCACGGGCGCGACGGTGGCCGACACCTTCCCGGCTTCGCTCACCTGCACCTGGACCTGTGTCGGCGCGGGCGGCGGCACCTGCACCGCCTCCGGCTCCGGCAATATCAACGACACCGTCAACCTGCCGAACGGTGGCAGCGTGACCTACACCGCGAGCTGCACTCTGTCGAACGCGGCTACCGGCACCTTGACCAACACGGCAACGGTGGCGGCTCCTGCCGGAGTCACCGATCCGACCCCCGGCAACAACTCGGCGACCGACAGCGACACCATCGTCGCTGCGGCAGTCGGCGCGTCGGTCTCGGGGACCAAGACGGCGGCCGGCACCTTCACCGTCGGCAGCACCATCACCTACACGGTGATCCTGAGCAATGCCGGCCCTGGAGCTCAGGCAGACAATCCCGGCAACGAGTTCACCGACGTCCTGCCGGCGACGCTGGCGCTGGTATCCGCCACGGCCACGAGCGGCACCGCGAGCACCAGCACCAACACCGTCACCTGGAACGGCGCGATCCCGGCCAGCGGCTCGGTGACGATCACCATTACAGCGACGATTCTGCCCGCCGCCGCCGGCACGACGGTCTCGAACCAGGGGACCATCTCCTATGACGCCGACGGCAATGGCACCAATGAGGCGACGGCCCAAACGGATGATCCTGGGGTGGCCGGCGCTGCCAATCCCACGAGCATCCCGGTCGCCGGAGGGCCCGGACCCAACACGATTCCGACCCTCTCAACTCTCGGATTGGCGCTGCTGGCCTTGGTCCTGGCAGGCTTGGCCTTCGCGATGCTGAAGCGCCGCCGGTCCGCCTGATCGGGAAGTCAATCCCCTAGGGGCGGCCGGCTACGGCCGCCCCTTCGGCTCCCTAAGGTAGCGCCACGATCATCATCACAGCGATCCCAAACAAACATATCTCGAAGGTCAGGCTAGGCTTGATCTTGGCGGCAAGGGGCAGCAGGACCGCGTCCGGACCCTTCTTGGTACTGAGCCTTGAATTACTTCGCGCAAGGCACTTGTGGAGCTACCTGTTGCTCCTGTGTGTGCCGGTGGGATGCTCGGATTCCTATCGGGAAGTGCGGGCTTCTCCGCCACTTTCGAGAATCGACTACTCTGGATTTGATGTCTCAGTCTATCCAGCGCCTGGCGTTGATTGGAAAACTCTAACTGATCTGCGCATCTTCGGCGTGCTTCGGCCTGGCATGAATTTCACTGAAGCCCAAGCTCTCCTTGGGCCACCCACCGAATCGGGCAAACACCTACAGGGACCGTACATAGCCTATCGAATACCCGAGGGACGACTTGAGGTCTCGCACGATAGGTCGTATTCAGGTGACGACGTTTTCGAAACCTGGTCGCTGACGGCATATCCCAATCGATCGACGGCCAAGGACTTCCTCCATCCAGCGATCTTGAAGTACTTAGATGCTCGAGCAGAGCGAATCGATGTTGTCTTGGTCGGTGAGAGGCAAGCTGCCCTGGAAGTAGACCTAAGCAAGGGCCTTCGTGTTAAGTCAGTTTCGTGGATCGCGCCTGTATCCCCTCCGAGCCCTTCAACGCCAGCCAAAGAAAATCCGGCGTCGAAGCGGCTCAAATGATCTTCCTTGATCGAGATAACATTCATGCGGTAGGTCAGCCGCGGCCGCCCCTCACGCCTTCCCGCCCGCCATCAGTTCCTCATACCAGGAGATGATGCCCACGCCGGCGATTGTAACGCCGCTTACCTAAACGGACGGGACCTTGCCGGCGGCGGGCCGCAGCCCGCCGCCGGCAGCGATCACAGACCCGGGGTGATGACGACGAGATCGACGTTGCCGTTGTTCTCGACCGAGGCTCCGCCCTTGGGTACGATGAACGCCTGATGCCCATGGGGCAGGATGTGATGCTGAATCGAAAGCGGCATCAGGTTGAAGGACAGCACGTACTGCCCTTCCTTGGTGTTGGGATTGGTGACGGCGTCGTGATCGCCTTCGTTCAGCTTTAGAGACTTGCCCGTGTGCAGGACGACGAGAGGCATTGGCTTTTCCTTTCTTTGGGCGCAAAGCCCGGATTGATGGTTGCGATCCGGATCGTTGCGAAAGGAAATAGCAAGGGGAGTGCCAGGAAAAAGAACGGTTTTCAGCCCATTGAGCGCCCACGGGGCCGAGCTGACACGTCAGCGACGTGTCAGCGCTAACGACGCCCCGTTCTACTTCGCCGCGGCGCGGGGCGCTGCGTCTTGGTCCTTGTAGTGGAAGGCCTTGGAAACCTTTGAATATTGCTGGCCGTCGACCTCGACGTAGGGATAGATGAAGTAATTGAGAGGATCGCCGGCCTGCTTGGGCTTGAGGACGATGTCCCGCCCGAGCGTGAACTGCACCCGGTTCTCGTCGTGAGCGCCGAAGAAGTAATCCCGCTTCTCCGGATGTTTGCGCGCCTCGGAAGCGTCGACCGGCACCCAGCCGTAGCCGTCCAGGTAGAACTCCGCCCAGCAGTGGTAACCCGGGATCTCGCCGCCGCCGTGCTCCGGCGGGAGCGGGAAGCCGATGGCGAACTTGGCGGGGATTCCCACCGCGCGATTGAGCCCGATGAAAAGCGCGTGGAAGTCGGTGCAGTTGCCCCGCTTCGAGTCGCAGGCCCAGTGGATGTCGCCGTTGCCCCAACCGGTGCCGGTCTTGTCATAGGCCATCGTGTTGACCACGTAGTCGTAGATGGCCCGGGCTTTGGCGAGGTCGCCCTGCTTGTCCTTGGTCACTTCGCGGGCGAGGTCGCGAACGCTATCGTCCAGCGGCACCAGCCGGTCCGGCTTCAACCACATCGCGACGGAAGCCGGCCGCCCGCCCTTCGCGTCCGCCTTCAGGGACGCGAAAGCGTTGTGGGAGTACTCTTGCCGCCGCACGTGGACCTTCATCTCGACGTCGAATTCGTGCACCTTGGGATCGGTGACGGAAAGGTGCAGGATCGAGTTGCCGTACTTGGATTCCTTGACCACCTCGTGCTTGAAGGGCGCGGAGACTGCCGTCACCGTCACCTCCTGGTTCGCGTCGCTCGTGGGGTAAGGCAGCCAGACGTCCACCCGGTGGGCCTCCGCCGGCAGCTCCGCGACGTGGGCGGTGTAGGTGAAGTCGAAGTCCCGGGTGCGCGGGGCGTCGGCGGAGGCCGTGGCGAGAGCCGCCGAGGCCCCCAGGAGGGCGAGGCAGAGAATCGATCTCTTGTTCATGGGGTTTCTCCTCCAGTGTCGGGCGCGACTTTACGCCAACTCTGAAGTCCGGCTCAAGGCTTGCGCTCGTCCCGAATCAGCCATGCCGTGCTCAAAGACGCCAGCAGCGCGAGCCCGGCGGCCACCAGCATCACCCGCCGATAGCCGTCGACGAAGGCCCCGTCGACCGCGGCGCGAATCGTGGCCCGCTCTTGGGGAGACGCGGAGGCCGGAGCTTGAAGATTGGCCAGCCGCGTGCGTTCCGCGGTCAGCGCCTGTCGCGTCTGCGGGGGCAGGTTGAGCTCCGCGAGGCGGCGGTCGAGGCTGTGGCTGAAAACTCCCAGGAGGACGAGGCCCAGCACCGCGATCGCCAGCAGACCGGCGCAGCGAGACACCGCATTGTTGATGCCGGACGCCACTCCGGCGTGGCTCTCCCCCACCGCTCCCATCACCGCGGTGGTGAGCGGCGCGACGCTGATCGCCATGCCCAGTCCGAGGACGAGAATGGCGGGAAAAAACGCCGTCCAATAGCTGCCGCCGATCCCCGGCACGGCGAACAGGACGAAGCCGCCGGCGGCCACGGCCGGCCCCACGATCAGCGGCCGGCGAGCCCCGAAGCGATCCACCAGGCCGCCGGACCACCGGGAGAGAGAAAACATGAGGATGACGAACGGCAGCAAGGCGGCACCGGCCGCCGTGGCGCTGTAGCCCTGCACCTGGATGAGATTGAACGGCAGGAAGAACAGGGCGCCGGCCAGCGCCGCGTAGAGCCACAACGTCAGCAGGTTGGCCCCGGCGAAGGTGCGCGAGCGAAAGAGCGCGGGGTTCATCATGGGCTGCGGCGTTCGCGTTTCCACCAGGAGGAACGCCGCCAGGCAGCCGGCTCCGATCGCCAGCGCTCCCAACACTTGCGGATCGCCCCAGCCCAGGCGCGACGACTCGATGAGCCCATACGTGACGCCGCCGAGACCGACGGTGGCGAGGAGCGCCCCTGGCCAGTCCAGCCGGCCGGTGGCTTCAGGATCGCGGCTCTCCGGGACGTAGCGGATCGCGATGATCATCACCGCCAGCGCGATCGGCAGGTTGAGGGTGAACACCCAGCGCCACGACGCGTGATCGATCAGCCAGCCGCCTATCAGCGGTCCCACGGCCGCCGAGATCGAGCCGAAGCCGGACCACGTGCCGATGGCCCGCCCGCGCCGCTTTTCGTCGAACGAGGCCGAAAGGAGGGCCAGGCTGCCCGGCACCAGGAGCGCCGCGGCAACGCCCTGAACGGCCCGCGCCGCGATGAGCTGGTTCGTCCCGGGCGCCAAGCCGCACCATGCCGAGGCAAGAGCGAAGCCGGCGACGCCGATGAGGAACACCCGGCGCCGGCCGAAATGGTCGCCCAGCGATCCGCCGACCAGCAGCAAGGCCGAGAGGAACAGGGCGTACGCCTCGACCACCCACTGCACCTGGACGACCGTGGCCCCCAGCCCCGCTTGCAGAGCCGGCAGCGCGACGTTGACCGCCGTGCCGTCGATAAAGGCCATGCTGGAACCGAGGATCGTCGCCGCCAGCACCCAGGGCTCCACCGACCGATCGCAGGGGCTGCCGGCTTTTCCCGCCAGGACTACGCCGTCGTCGCAGGGGCCTTTGGAGGCAGGAAAGTTCATGGAGGCACGCTCCTCATGGATTCGAGCACAGAGTATCGCAGGCGGGGGCAGCCCTCATTGGGGAAGGCTCACATCACCCCGGCCGGGCATAGGCGCCAACTTAATGTGTCCTCAGCTTTCCCCCACCCAAGACCCTCATCACCCCGGCCCTCTTCTCCCGACCCCCTCCACCCCCTCACCGGGAGAAGAGGGAGAACAGCCAAAACGTCCCAACCGAGCACCCCTCTCCCGGGGCGGAGGATGGGGTGGTCGGGAGAGGGGCAGGGGTGAGGGTCTTGGGCGGGGGGAGCTCGCTCCGGAAACATCCCTCCCCTTCAACCGTAGACGCTCGTAGGAGGCCCCCGATGCGCATGACGCTCCTTCCTCTCCTGGCTTTCGCCACACTGACCGCCGCCCACGCCGGTCCGCCGCTCTCGCCGGTGGAGCCGGTCAAGGACGTCCTGCATGGCGTCGAGATCGTCGATCCCTACCGGTGGCTGGAGGGAAGCGCGAGCCTGGCGACGCCGGACAAATCGCTCGACGCCCGCGTGGCGGCGTGGACGGACGCCCAAAACGCCTATGGCCGGTCGGTGCTCGATCGGCTGCCCGGACGCCAGGAGCTCGACGCACGCTTCCGCACCCTGGTGAGCGGCGGGTTTCAGGGCAACGTGAGGCGGCGGGGAGATCGCCTGTTCTATGAGCGGATCGACGCGGATCAGCAGCAGTCGGTGCTCGTCGTCGCCAAGGGCGGCGGCGTCCCCCAAGTCCTCCTCGATCCCGTGGCGTTCGATTCCAGCGGCCTCACCACGCTCGCCTGGTACGAGCCCAGTCCGGACGGCCGGCTCGTGGCCTGCGGGCTGTTCAAGGGCGGGGACGAGAACGCCACCCTCTATCTTCTCGACACCACCTCCGGCACCTGGCTCGCCGACGAGATCTCCAACAAGGTGCGCGAGGTCGAGTGGCTGCCGGACGGCTCCGCCTTCCTTTACAACCAGCTCGCGGATCTCAACAACCCCTCCTCCCGGCGCATCCGCTTCCATCGCGTCGGCACCCACCCGCGGCAGGACCTCACTCTGATCGAGCAGGACAAGGAAGGCCCGGGGGCCAAGAGCTGGGGACCCTTCGCCCACTTGAGCCCGGACGGCCGCTGGGCCTTGGTCGGCCGCTGGATGGGCGCCGCCGTGAACGACCTCTGGGTGATGGATTTCCCCGCCTGGCTGCGCACCGGCAAGGCCGAGCGCCGGCCCATCGTCGTGGGCCAACCGGCGCAGAGCGGCCTGCCGGACGTCTACCTGAAGAGCGACCCCATCCGCGGCGACATCCTCTACATGACCACCAGCCTCGACGCGCCCAACAAGCGGGTCGTGGCTGTCGATCTCAACGATCCGGCTCCCGGCGATCCGAAAAAGTGGCGGCAGCTGATTCCGGAGCGCAAGGACGCCGCGCTGCAAAAGCTTTCCCTGGCCGGCGATCTACTGGTGGCGGAGTACCTGAAAAACGCCAGCAGCCGCATCGAGCGTTTCGGGTTGGACGGCAAGCCGAAAGGCGAGTTGCCCCTGCCGGGCCTCGGCTCCACGCACCTCACCACAGCGGACGGAACCGAGGCGTTCCTTCGCTTCACCAGCTTCAACGAGCCGGTTACCCTCTACCAGGTCGATCTCGCGACCGGCGAGCGGAAGGTCTGGTGGCGGGAGAAAGTACCGTTCGATCTTGCGACCCTGGAGGTCGAGCAGATTCAGTATCCGTCGAAGGACGGCACCCGCGTCAGCATGTTCCTGGTCCATAAGAAAGGTTTGAAGAAAGACGGCTGCAATCCCACGCTTCTCTACGGCTATGGCGGCTTCGGCATTTCCACCACGCCCGAATTCGACGAGGGCATGCTGCCGTGGTTCGAGGCCGGCGGCCTCTACGCCCTGCCCAATCTGCGCGGCGGCGGCGAGCAGGGGGAAGATTGGCACCACGCCGGCATGCTGGAGAAGAAACAAAACGTTTTCGATGATTTCATCGCCGCCGCCGAGTGGCTGATCGCTAAAGGGTACACGCGGCCGGAGAAGCTCGCCATCCTCGGCGGCTCCAACGGCGGCCTGCTCATCGGCGCGACCGTGACCCAGCGACCGGACCTCTTCGCCGCCGGTATCGCCCAGGTACCGCTGCTGGACATGGTGCGCTACCAGAAGTTCCTGCGCGCCCGCAACTGGATTCCCGAGTACGGTTCGAGCGACGATCCCAAGCAGCTCGCCTACCTGCTGCGCTACTCGCCGTACCACAACGTCAAGCCCGGAGTTAAATATCCCGCCCTTCTGATGACCGCCGGCGAGCGGGACGAGCGCGTCCACGCCCTGCACGTGCGCAAGATGACCGCACGGCTCCAGGCCGCCACCGCAAGCGATCCGGACGCCAAGCCCATCCTCCTCCAGGTGGACCGCGACAGCGGCCACGGCATGGGAACCCCCAAGGACAAAGCGATCGCCGATCAGGTGGACGTGCTGAGCTTTCTGATGTGGCAAACCGGGGTGGGAAAGGTTTGCGCGGCGCGGCCGGCGGGCGGCTGACGCGGTCACCCACAATCCCGCTCGCCCCACCCCCGTCCCGCTCATCCCCAATCGGTTGGCTCCGGGGACGCCTTCGGCGATCCTGACGCTGCAGGACATTCCTACGGAGGAAACCGACATGGACGCTCCGCAGCAGACGATCACCTCTTCTCCCGCCGCCGGCCGCAAGGTCGTCGCCGGCGGGCTCGTCCTCGTGGGCCTCGTCGCTCTCGTCAAGCTCGTGCTCCATCTCGCGACCACGGGGCGGTTTGGCTACAGCTTTTTCGTCGACGAGCTTTATTTCCTGGCCTGCTCCGAGCATCTGGCCTGGGGATTCGTGGACATGCCGCCGCTGTTCCCCGCCATCACGGCGCTCATCCGCGCCGCCTTCGGCGATTCGCTGTTCGCCGTTCGTCTGCTGCCGGCTCTCTCCGGCGCGGCGCTGGTGTTGATGACCGGCCTCATGGCCCGCGATCTCGGCGGCCGGCGTTTCGCCCAGGGCATGGCGGCGCTCGCCGTGCTGACCGCTCCGCTCTGGATGTTGATGAGCAGCATCCACACCATGAACGCGCTCGATCAGATTTTCTGGACGGGCGCTGCCTGGCTCGTCATCCGAATCGTTCGCGACGATTGGCCCCAGGGCTGGCTGTGGCTGGGCGTCGTCTGCGGCCTGGGCATGCTCAACAAGCACACCATGGCTTTCTTCGGCATCGCACTGGTGGCGGGGCTCGCCCTGACCCCCGCGCGACGGGCCTTCCGCTCGCGCTGGCTCTGGCTCGGCGGTCTCGCTGCCGCCCTGATCTATCTGCCCAATTTGATCTGGGACGTGCAGCACCACTTTCCCCATTTCGAGATGCTGGCCAACATCAAGGCGAACGGCCGGGACGTTCACCTGAATCCACTGCAGTTCATGCTTCAGCAGGTGATGTTGTTCAATCCCCTGGCCCTCCCTCTCTGGCTGGGCGGGCTCGTCTGGCTCCTCGGCGGACGCGAAGGCCGGCGCTATCGGATTCTCGGCATCGCCTGGTTGGCCCTCATGATCGAAATGTTCGTGCTCGACGGGCGACCCTATTATCCGGCTCCGGCGTATCCCATGCTCTTCGCGGCCGGCGGCGTGGCCCTCGAGGGGTGGCTGGACGCGAGGAGATGGAGGTTTGTGAAACCGGCGTACGCCACCGTGCTCGCTTTCTCGGGCGCGGTGCTGGCGCCGATCTTCGTGCCCATGCTGCCGCCCGAGACGATGATCCGCTACTCCCAGGCGATCCACATGTCGCAGCCCCGCATCGAAACGCATCGCATGGGGCCGCTGCCGCAGCTGATGGCCGACCGCTTCGGCTGGCGGGAGATGGCCGCCGAGGTGGGGCGCATCTATCACTCCCTGCCCCCCGCCGATCAGGCGCGCGCCGCCATCTTCGGCCAAAATTACGGCCAGGCCGGAGCGATCGATCATTTCGGGCCGGCGCTCGGCCTGCCGAAGGCGATCAGCGGCCACCTCACCTATTTTCTGTGGGGGCCGCGCGGCTACACTGGTGACGTGATGATCGTGATGGACGACGACCGGGAAACGCTGGAAAAGCTGTTCGATCACGTCGAGCTGGCGGGCCACGTCGATCATCCGTACTCGATGCCCTATCAGCACTTCGACGTCTACGTCTGCCGCGGTCCGCACCGGCCGTTGGCGGAGTGGTGGCCGCGGGTGAAGAGTTGGCAATGAGCCCACGTCGCTGGACGCTGAGGGGCCTTCTCCTCTGGCTCGGGCTGGTGGTCCCCTTCGGCCTCCTGCTCTTCGCCTATCACTACCTGGAAGTGCTGGCCTCGCGCGGCACGAGGCCGGTGCTGGAGCCGTTGATCACCGAGCTGACCGGCGCCTTCGTCGGCGGAGTGCTGTTCTTCCCCGTCCGCCGGTTCGTTCGGCGTCTCCCTCTTACGCCGTCCAACTGGCCCCGCCGGCTGCCCGTCTACGTTCTGGCGATCCTCGTGCTGGGACCCGTGGCCACGACGCTGATGTGGGGAGCACGCGCCGTTCTCTTTCCGCTCGCCGGCCTGGGACGCTACGACTATGGCGTGATGCCCCTGCGTTACTTGATGGAGCTGCCGCTACAGGAAGTGAGGTTGAAGTTGAAGTCGCAGGTTGCGGAGCTGGGCGCGGGCGAGGCTCCCTTCGAGCTGCGCGGCACGAACCTCCCGCACCCGCGAGGCCTCCAGAGCATCGTAAACGTGAATGGCGACGAAGACGCCGGTAAGCCAGATGGCCTGTTCAACGCGCTCAACACCATCTCCGCCACCATGTACGACGATCCAGCGGCGGCGGACGAGATGCTCGATCAGCTCGCCGAGCTGCTGCGCGCTTCGCTGCGCACCGCGCAGTCCGACGAGGTCCCGCTCGGCGAGGAGCTGGCGCTGCTCGATCGCTATCTCGCCCTGCTCCACGCCCGCTTCGGATCGCGGCTGGAGGTCGATCTCCAGCTCGATTCGGAAGCCGCCGGCGCCCTCGTGCCTTCGCTCTTCCTCCAACCGCTGGTGGAGAACGCCATCCGCCACGGCAACGCCGAGCGCGCGGGCCGGGGCGTTATCGCCGTGCGTGCCCGCCGGGACGGCGAGAAGCTGATTCTCGAAGTGGAAGACGACGGCCCTGGGGATCAGGGATCCCTCGATCGCTCACCGGAGCGCCAGGAATCCGGACTCGGTCTCTCTGCCACCGCCGAGCGGCTCAGGCTCCTCTACGGCGAGGCACAGACCTTCAGCGCCGGCAATGGCGAGCGCGGCGGCTTCGTCGTCCGAGCCTGCCTGCCGTTTCGCACCGCCGAGGGCGCCACGGCGTGATTCGCGTTCTGATCGCCGACGACGAGGCGCCAGCTCGGAGGAAGCTCCGCGAGCTTCTGGCCCGCGAAAAGGATTTCGAAGTGGTGGCCGAAGCGGCCGACGGCGTCGAGGCGGTCGAATTGATTCGCGCCAAGGCGCCGGACGTGGTCTTCCTCGACATCCAGATGCCCCGGCTCGACGGCTTCGGAGTGATCGGCGAGGTGGGAATCGAAGCCATGCCCCTGGTGGTCTTCGTCACCGCCTACGACGAGCACGCCCTGCGCGCCTTTGAAGTCCACGCGCTGGACTACTTGTTGAAACCTTTTGCGCCGTCCCGTTTTCAGCGTCTTCTCGATCGGCTTCGAAACCAGCTTGGAAATAAAAACTCCGGACATGGAGACCTGGCGCAGCGCATCGAACGTCTGTTGGCGGAGGTGCGTCCCGTGCCCGGCTATCTGCGCCAGATCCTGGCGGAACGGACGAACGGTGAGGATCGGCAGATCTTGCTCGCCGTGGAGGAGATCGACGTCATCCGCGCCGACGGCAACTATCTGCGCTTCATTACCCGCGATAGCCGCGACGGCGAGCACCGCCGCCGCGGCACCCTCCGCGATCTCGAGGACCGGCTCGATCCTGCCCGCTTCCTGCGTCTGAGCCGCTCCGAGATCGTGCGCCTGGACGCCATCCGCGAGGTCCAACCGTGGTTCCACGGCGATGCCCGCGTAGTAATGCGCA
>DATIOS010000021.1:0-7227 GCA_035472915.1 Thermoanaerobaculia bacterium | reverse complement strand
CCGGCCGCTCTGTACCAATTCGCGATTCGCCTCAAAACCGGAGGCGGCAAGAACCGGCTCGGAGCCTGCCAGGCCAAGGATCGCCTCGGCCTCCTCTCCGGTGTTGGGCAGGCGTCGCAGTTGCGGCATCCGCCGATCTTTCATTGCTGCGACAGTCGCGCTCCGGAGGCGCCGGTCGTCCGGCTCCAGAACCGGATCTGCCACGACCGCCAGCAGCCCGCGCGGGGGCTGCCTGCCGGCGAGCTGAGAGCGCAGAGCCATAAGGACCGAGACGGAGGGCAGGCTCACGAGCTCGTGATCCAGGATCAAGGGGCGCGGCTCACCGCGCCCCTTCGAATCGCCGGCAACAGGATGGGGGAGCGCTGCGAAGGGGACGATTTGGAGAATGCTGGGCGCCACGATCACCAGACGGCGCCGGCCCAGGAGATCGGCTACCGGGCCGAGGATCATCCGGCTGAGCTTCGCGGCTGACTGGCGGGCGGCGGCTTCTCCCGTCTGAAGATGGCTTTCGGTCATCCGCTCATACGTCCGGCGCGCTGCCTCCTCGATCTGCGCCCGGCCCGGCAGGTTGGTCACGAAGCGCGCTTCCGAGGCGGTTACCGCCCAAAGGAAGCTTCGCTTCTCGCCCAGGAAGTACTCGAGCAACAGGGTCTTCGGGTCCAAAACCACGGTCTGGACTTGTGCGAGCGTGGGATTCGGCGGCGTACTCCGGGGAGAAAGACCAGGCTTCGGCGGCCCTGCCTTCGCCTGGCGGAAGCTCTCGAGCAGGGCTGTAAGCTCCCCGTCGCCTCCGCGATCGATCGCCAGCCCCTTCGACGAGGCCGCCAGCAGATCGAGATGGCGGGTGTTGATCCGCCGGCTCAACTCGTCGAGGCGGCGCATCTCCGCAGGCCTGAGAGGATTGTCGGCGAAGGAAAGCAGGTCTAGAAGGCTCCGGGCACGAGCGCGCTCGCTGACCATGAAGGCACGGGCTGCGTGGCCGCGCTCCGGCTCGCGCCGATGCCGCTCGGCCAGGAGATCGATGAGAAACTCATATTGCTCCTGCCTCGCGGCCTGATAAGAAGCCTGCAGATCCGGCCTTCCCACCCGGCTGCGAACGGTCTCGACGACATTCAGGGTCTGCTCGCTCCACTGCTCAGCCTCGCCAAGCTTTCCCTGGGACCGCGCCACGCGAGCCAGCCCGAACAGCGCCAACTCCTCCGACTCCAGGTCAGAGCTCCCCCGGGCCTCCGCGAGCGCCTTCTCGTAGTGCTCTCTGGCCCGCTCAGTCTGGCCGAGACGCTCGAAGGCGAGCCCCAGGTTGCTGAGGGCGGTCGCCTGATCCTGTCCATCATGCTCCTGCTGGAAGATCTTCACGGCCGCGCTGAATGCCTGAAGAGCTTCCCCCGGCTGGTTGGCCTTCAACTGAGCGAGGCCGACGCTGTTGAGTGTCACCGCCTCGCCTCGTGTGTCATGCTTTTGCCGCCGGAGGTCCAGCGCCTTTCGGTACTGTTCGAGGGCCGGCGCGGGCCCGTCGAGCCCCAGCAGCACATTGCCCAGCTTGGTAAGAATCACCGCCCGCTGCGCCGAGTCCGGGCGCTGATCCAGTAACGCCAGCGCGTGCCGGTAATGATCCAGGGCCATGCGGCTCTCGCCCAAACGCTCGTAGAGCGCTCCGAGGTTCGTGCGGATGGTGGCCACCTTGTTCCACTCCCCACGCTGTCGCCAGACCTCGGCTGAACGCGAATAGAGGTCGATGGCGGCGTGCATCCGTCCCTGGCGGACCCGGATGATCGCCAAGGCGTTCAATCGTGCCGCCTGCGATTCGACGTCGCCCAACTTTTGCCACAATGCCAGAGCCTGCTCCTGGCAGAGGCCGGCTTGCTCGTAATCTCCCATCTCGGCCCGCACTTTCCCCAAGTTTCCGAGGATGACGGCCTGTAGCTGCTCGTTATGAACGCGTTGAAAGAGGCTCAGGGCACGGCTGAGGATCTGGGCAGACTCCGGGCGGTGGGCGGGTTTGCCGGTGTAGAGCAAACTAAGCCAATAGAGCGCCCAGGCTTCGTGGGCCTCATCGCCCACATCCCTCCAGAGTGGGGCGGCCTGCCGATAACCCGCGGCGGCCGCCTCGCCCCTGCCCTCATGCTCCAAGAGACGGGCTCGGGAGATGGCCTCGGCCGCGGCGGCCCGCTTACGGTCGTCCGGCTCCGCCGCGCGCAGGGCCTCGACTCGGATTTCGTAGTCGCCGGACCCCTCAAAGACATCGATCTCGAGGACGTGGACGCCGCTCGTCTTCGCCACGAGGAACAGATCCTCGGCACCCTGGGCGCCATTCGGGCTGTCGACGCGCAGCAGGCGTTTCCCGGCAGGGTCGCGCATCGTTACGGCGACGTCGACTCCGAGCTGATCCACCGTGAGCTGGAGATACTGCTCCGCCTGGAGGGAGAGCCCATAGCGCCGGTGCCGGCCGGCCGAAAGGTGCTCGCGGAATGGCCTGGTTCCCTGCGGGGTCAGGCGCAAGGGAACGGCCGGTATTGGGGCGGCTTTGGGCGTGCCGTGAGCTCTCTTGTCCGGCCGCGGACGGCTGCGGCCGCAACCACCCGAGCCGAGGGCGGCGAGAGCCAGGGCCATGACAACAAAGGCCCGTGCCAGGGAAGGAGATGTCGCTATGATGGCTTCATGCTAGCAGATGCGCGGACGCGAAACGCAAACTCTCCCACTGTCCGGCGCTGCCCGTCCCGCTTCCCAAGGAGCACGATCCGGTAATTCCCTGCTGCCAGGAGGGCACGGGGAAACTCGAGGCGGAAGTTGCCCGCCTCGCTGCTTCGAAGATCCGGGAGACGGAGGACCACCCTGCCGTCCGCGGCCCGGAGCTCGGCGTCGTACGAGGAGAAATCCAGCTCTCCCTCGGGGTTGAGAATCACCCACGCCCTTTCCACCTTCGCCGGCAGATTGAGCACGGGGATCTCCTGGAACCCCTGGCGCACCGAGCCTATCTGCACGAGATTGACCAGTGGAGGGTTCACCTGCGGCTGTTTCAGCCGGGCGATGGTCTGCCACTGGACGGCCACGACGGCGGCGAGCAGAGCCGCGGCGAGCCCCATGGAAGCGGCTGCCGCCCAGGCCCGGCGGAGTGGCGGCAGGCTGAGCCGGCGGCGGTCCGGCTGGGCTGCCGGCGCGACGGGAAAGAGCCGCCGCCGCTGTCGCCGCCAAGCGGCATCCAGCTCAGCGCGGGGCAGCTCCGCGGCGGTCTCGTCGTCCGCCGCGCTCCCGTCGAGGAGCTCCGCCAGTCCAAGGAGCTGGGACGTGCAATCTGGACACGCTGCCAGGTGAGCCCGGAAAGTTTCCGTCTCCTCCGGCGAAAGCCGGCGCTCGTGATAAGCCACGATCTGCTCCGGCGCTGGATGTTGGTCGAAGCGATGACGCTCCTGGCGGAAAAAAGCCCGCAACGGTTCGGTTGGCTCGGAACTGGACGGCATGCGTGCGTCTCCCTGTGGCCTTGCCGGTCCTGCCCTGCGGCTGCTGCGGGCTCGAGACGGGTGTGCCCGCTTGTCTTAGTTAGAAACCGCTGCCGCCGACTGGTTTAGAGATATTCTCCGATTTCAATCTTCCCACTCGACAAAGTCTTCTCCCAGCGCGGTACGCAGCCGCTGCCGCGCCTGGAAGAGATGAGCCTTGACCGTTTCCACCGAGATCTGGAGCACGGCGGCGATTTCGCGGTACTTGAGATCCTGGTCGACCCGCAGGGTGATGACGTGGCGCATCTGTGGCGGCAGATCTTCCACGGCTCGCGCCAGCGCCGCGTGGCGTTCCCGTTCGAAGAAGACGCGGTCGGGCGGTGCCTCCGGCGAAGCGGGCTCGGGCGGGAGAGCATCGGCGTCGGCGGCAGAGTCGATGGAAACCTCCGGCGCGCTGCGCTTGTCCCGATGCCGCCGCCGGTACTCGTTGCGGTGGAGATTCGCAGCCACGGCGAACAGCCACGACTTGAAAGCGCCGTCCTGGCGAAACGAGCCGAGGCGTTCGAAGACCTGGCTGAAGGTTTCCTGGGCCAGGTCTTCGCTGTCCTGCGGCGTGTAGCCGAGGCGGCCAAAGAAGCGGCGCACCCAGGGATAGTAGGCCTCGAAGACGCGGCGGCTGTTGACCTCGACGCCGACTCTTTTCTGAAGCTCCAGAATGGCTTGCTGGAGGACGGTGTCATCGTCCCGCCTTGGGGTCATGCTTGCAGGGTCGGCCATTTGGTTCAGGCGGTTGTGTGTCCGGCGGCGAGGAGCCTGGAAGATCCTATCTCACTCCTGAAGAGTCCTCGCGAAGAGTCCCCGGGCCCAGGGAATCTCCGGCAAAACCTTCAGCGGCAGGAGAGCGCTGGCATAATAGGCTCGCCATGACCGCCGATCTCCTCTCGACCGCCATCGTCGCTGCCCAGGCTGGGGCCGCCGTCGTCTCCCGCTATTTTCGCCGCGCCGGGCTCGATGTGCAGGCCAAGGCCGAGAACGATTTCGTCACCCAGGCGGACAAGGAGAGCGAGGCCGCCGTCGTCGGCGTGATCCGCGCGCGCTTTCCGGAGCATCGCATCCTGGCCGAGGAAGGGGGCGGCGAAGGCGTGGGCAAGGGCGAGTACGAGTGGTTGATCGATCCGCTGGACGGCACCACGAACTTCGTCCAGGGCCTCCCGGTCTACGCGGTGTCGATCGCCTGCCGCAAGGGCGACGAGCTCCTGGCGGCGGTGATCTTGGACCCAGAAGGCAAGAATCTGTTCACCGCGACGCGCGGCGGCGGGGCGTTCTGGAACGGCCAGCCGATGTTCACGACGCGGCGCGACAGCCTCAAGGGCGCGTTCCTCGCCACCGGCTATCCGTTTCGCGCCCTCTCCACTCTCGACCTCTACCTGGCGATCTTCCGCGACGTCTTCCACTACGCCAAGGCCATCCGCCGCTGCGGCTCGGCGGCGCTCGACCTCGCCTACACGGCGGCCGGGGTGTACGACGGCTTTTTCGAGTTCCGCCTCTCGCCGTGGGATATTGGCGCCGGCATCCTGCTGGTGCGCGAGGCCGGCGGCGTGGTCACGGATCTCGACGGCGGCGAGGACTTCTTCGCCAGCGGCAACATTGTGGCCGGCGGACCCGGAGCGCATCGCGACCTGCTGGCGGCCGTCCAGCGCCACGCCAGTGAGGCGGCCGTCGAGCGGGTGAATCCATTCCGCTCGTCTGCGCCGGAGCCCGTGGGGCGGTGAGGTCCGCATCGACATGAAGCTCGGCCGCTTCGGCGCCGCGAGCCCGGCGACGAGCGCGCGTCCGGCCGAGGGCTGGAGCCTCGAGGTCCAGATCCATCCCAGCGACATTCGTAAGCGGGTGCGCTATCTCTTTCTGCCGCGCTGGAAGGTCACGCTTTGGGCCGTGCCGGCGCTCCTCTGGGTGCTGGGCATGGCGCTCGCGGTGGCGGTGGCGCCGAGCGTGGTGGCCGGACGCATGCGCCGCCAGGAGTACAAGGCGCTGACCGCAGAGCGCAGCCGCCAGGGCGAGCGTCTGCAAGCGCTGCTGGGCAGCCTGAATACGCTGGACCGTCGGGGAGCGGACCTCCATCTCCGCCTGGACAAAGTCTTCGTGGCCTATGCCCTGTCGCCGGTCCGCCCGGTCCGCCAGACCGTGCCGGCCGCTCGCGTGCCGGTTCCCGACTCGATCTATGCCAACGGCGTCGAGCAGGGGGATCGCCTGCGCGAGCGGATCCGCAACCGCTTGCGCGACGTCGACGCCGACCTGCGCGAGGTGGGGAGCTTCGAGACGTCCCACGCCGACCAGGTGCGTACGACGCCGTCGATCTGCCCCCTGCGCGGCAAGGGATTCGTGCTCATCAGCTCTTTCGGCGACCGGCGCAGCCCATTCACGAAAGAACTGGAGTTCCATCCTGGAGTCGACCTTGCGGCGTCAGAGGGCACGCCGGTCTTCGCCACCGCGGACGGCGTCGTGGTCTTCGCCGGGCAATATCCGCTGACCCGCAGCCGCGGTTGGTGGAGCTACGGCAACATGGTCCTGGTGCGCGACGGCGAAGGTTTCGTCACCATCTTCGGCCACGCCGACAAGGTGGAAGTGCGAGCCGGCCAGAAGGTGCGGCGGGGAGAGCGCCTGGCGACGGTGGGGAACACGGGGTGGAGCACCAGCCCGCACCTCCACTACGAGGTCCGCCGCCGGGGCGCGGACGGTGCCTTCCGGCCCATCGATCCGCTGCTGTTCATCCTGGATCGCCGCTGGCCGAACGACGACCAGTTGCTGGTGCGGGCGCGCAATGCCCTGCCGCAGAGCTTCGAGCCGCTGCCGCCGGGCACCGAGCGCTAGAAGGAGTCAGGCCCCATGAAAGGTAGCCCCGAGAGTCTCGCGCCCACCATGATCATCCCCAGGGGCCTGCGCATCGAGATCGACCCAGAGGGGAAGATCTCGATTCACGCGCCCGGCAACCTGGTGGTCCAGAACTCGGGCAAGTATGGCACCCTGGAATCGCTGGGCGGCTCCATCCGTATCGACCGCGGCGTCGAGGTGGAGGCCGTCACCGTGCGCTGCTCCGACACTTGCTACGTTCAAGGCTTTCTCACGGCTTGGAAAGTGAACGCCCGCAGCCTGCATCTGGAGGAGTCGGCCCGCGCTCACGTGGTGTTGCAGGAAACGGAGAGGCTGGAGATCGGCCGCGACGCCCGCCTGGTGGGTAACTTCGCCTCGGAAGGTGAGCTGCTGGGGCTGTTCTCGCGTTTCGCCCACCAGGTGCGGTCGATTCCATTTCTCTTCGATCGCAAGGCGCCGGCCGGCGAGTTGGGGGAGGCGCAAGTGCCGGACGAGAAGCTCGTCCAGGGTCTCCAGTTTCCAGCACCGCCGCCGGAGCCTTCGCCTGCCGAGCTGCCGGAGCCGCTCCTGTTCGCCCTCGTTCTCCTGGAACGGGAGTCCGAACGCAAGATCCACCCCGGCGCCTCCCAGCGCGCCCTCGACGAGCTGATCAAGCTCCTCCAGGAGCAGGATCTGGAGACCCTGGGTCTCACTTACAAGACGCTTTTCGGCCGCATCGCCGAGCCGCGGGAGGACGCCCTGCGCGCACAGGGGCTGGTGCGGACGCAGTTTACGGGCGAGGTTACAGCCCCGTAACCCGCACCACCTCCTCGAAGGTGGTGATGCCTTCGGCGAGCTTGCGCAGGGCGCTCTGGCGCAGGGTGCGCATGCCGTTCTTGACGGCGTCGCGCTTGATCTCGGGAGAGTCGGCCCCGGAGAC
>DATIOS010000020.1:0-9649 GCA_035472915.1 Thermoanaerobaculia bacterium | reverse complement strand
TCGCCGCCCCTTGCCTGAAGCGGCACGGTCAGACAGCAGGCAGGCAGCTGCCCTAGGCGTCGATCTCTCCACGGTTTTCATCAGCTACAGCCATGCGGATGAGGCGTGGAAGGATCGGCTGGTCAAACATCTGAAGGTGCTCGAAGTGGAAGGCATGTTGGAAACCTGGGATGACCGCCGCATCGGGCCGGGTGAGGATTGGTTCACGGCGATCGAGGCCGCGATGGAAAAGGCGCGTATCGCCGTGCTGCTGGTCTCCGCGGACTTCTTGACCTCGAAGTTCATTCGCGGCACCGAGGTGCCGCGATTCCTCGAGCGGAGGCGAGCCGGTTTGTATGTGATTCCCGTCATCGTTCATCCCTGCGCCTGGCAGGCGGTGGATTGGCTCGCGCAGATCCAATGCCGGCCGAAGGACGGGCGCCCGCTGTCCACAGGACGAAGGGTCCAGGTCGAAGCGGATCTCGCCGCGCTGGCGCTCGAAATCCGCGATCTTCTGCACGCTCGCGGCTTCGCTGTATCATCCGGTCCATGAATGAAGGTCAGTTCCGATTTGCCTTTTTCACTCCGGCCTACGAGGCGACGGTCGCGTTCTATCGTGACGGGCTGGAGCTTCAGGTCTTCGAAACATGGGATCGCAATCCCGAGGATCGAGGCACGATTTTCCAGGCTGCCGCGGGGCTCATTGAGGTGATGACGTTGCCCAGCGGCGGGGCGGGAGACCTCTGGGATGCCAGGCCTCCGCAGGGCGCGTTCATGGTGATCGAGGTGGTGGAGATCGAGGCGCGGTATCGCCGGGCGGTCGAGAAGGGACTCTCGATCAGCCAAGAGCTGAAAGATCAGAGCTGGGGCCATCGGAGCTTCTGCGTCCGTGACCCCAACGGCCTCACGCTCTATTTCTTCCAGGAAATGGACCGCGCGGTCACGTCTTTACCAGACACCACGTCGTCATGCATCGAAGATTCTGCACGTTGGTCGTCTTGATCGGATCGGCGAGCTCACCGCCGAGCTCGACGGTGAGGGCGAGGAGCATTTCCTCGTCCACAAGGAAGCGGTCGCTGCCGTCCGGCAGACGGTAGCGCCGGTTGCCCAGCGGCCGGATTTTCGTCTCGATGCCGATGCTGGAGGCGAGACGCGCGAAGAAGAAGCCTCCTGGGCGGAGCACCCGCCACATCTCCCGCAGCATGGCGTGAAATTGAGCTTCGTCGCGGGCGAAGTGGAGCACGGCGCTGCTGATCACGGCGTCGAAGCTCTGGTCGGAGAACGACATGCTTTCCACGGGCTCTTCCCGGAAGCTCTCGGCCGGCAGATTTGGAGCCCAGCGGCCGGCGAGCGTTCGGACCGCCTTGATCGCCTCTCGCGAGGCGTCGACGCCGTGAACGTCATAGCCGCTGCGCAGGAAATAGACGAGGTTGCGCCCGCCGCCGCAGCCGGCGTCCAGGATCGACATCCCGGGCCGGATTCTCTCCCGAAGCACCTGATCGAAAAGGTAGATGTCGATGTCGCCGAACCAATCGCGGAGGGAGATGCCCGTCATCTCCTCACCTGCCCCCGCCCAGCGCGATCATCCGCCAATCCCCGATCGCCAGCTCGCGCATGGCGAACTGGTAGACGACGACCTTCTTGCCGGCGAGGCGGTCGTTGCCGGTGGCAAGGTCCTGGGCCAAGCGTTGGCGGGTGTTGAGGGCGCCGCCGCTGTTCAGGGCGAGACGATCGACGGGGCGGGCCAGATAGTAGGAGAGCTGCTCGGCTAGACCGGCGCCGGTGCCCCAGCCGAGGTCGCTCTGCGAGTAGATGTTGGTGAAGCTGTCGCCGAGAAGAAGGACAGCGGACCTCGGATCGGCCCTCCACGGGCTTCCCTCGGCGGTCTCCACCCGCTGGATCGTCGCCCGCTCCGGCTCCTTGAGCGGGTGGGTCGAGGGCAGGGTGAGGAGGACCGCGAGGTCGCCGGTGTTCGAGACGTTCTGCGCCTGTCGGAAGTAGCCGGCTCCCGTGACCGGTTCGAGATGGCCGAGGGACTGGACGCGCTCGGCCAGATGGCGCGCGACGAGATCCATCGCCTGCGGCGACCAGTGGGTGTCGGAACGGAGGAATTGCGGCTGGCCGTGAGCGGCCTTCTCCTGCGCGAGCAGGGGTGACGGGTCGAAAACCTGGAGACCGGCGGCGTCGAGCTTGCGGACGAAGTCCGCCCAGGAAGGGTTCTCCAGAGGCAAAGATTTGGTGTGGGGCGCCAATCCTTCGGGCTCGATCATCGGCTTGAGCGGCGTGGGCATCACGAGGAGGGCGATGCCGCGCCGGGCGAGCTGGCGCTGGAAGTCGATCAGGGCCGGGATTGGGTCGGGCTGCGGACCCTTTTCCCAGGCCGGGCCGCCGAGTCTGCGCCGCTTGAGGACGTCAGGCTGCAGGAAGGGGAAGCCGGTGACATATTGAACGTCGGGCGTGTAATACAGCCAGCGGTCGCGTCCCAGGTAAACCTTTTCATTGCCCACGCCGAGCGCCGTCAACACGCGCTGCGTCCGCGGCAGCAGGGCGGCGCCCAGCCAGGACTTCCGTTCGAGGCCGTCCTCGAGTTGATGCATCTGGCGCAGTAGGGCGTAGCTGCCGGCGATCCAGCCTTCCTGCCGGACGACGGGTCCCACGGCGGCGAGCGAGCCCGGAGTGACGCCGGTGTTCGAGGCCCTGCCGGTCAGCACGTCGACGATCGGCACCGTCGCGATCACCGCCAGGAACACGGCGACCAGCACCCACGCCAAAACCGGCGAGACGTCGGTGTGGCCGATCTCGATCTTGGCGATGCGCTCGCGTTCGGGGTCCATGGCGGTTTAGAAAATGAAATAGATGAACGGGTTATAGCCCTGAGTCGCCATCGCCGCCAAGGCGACGCCGAGCAGCGCGAGACAAGCCACCGCTTTGGGCCAGGTCAGCTTGCGGGTCCAGTCCCAGGTCTGCGGGGCGCCCCAGGCGATCACCGCCGCGAGGACGAGGGCGATCAGATCGTAGGGCCGGCGGATCAGCCCGCCGATCAAAGCCGATCCGGGTGTCGTTCCGCCAAGACCGGCCAGGCTCCCCAGATAATGCAGGGAGCTTGCGAGATCCGGCGCGCGGAAGAAGACCCAGGCAATGAGGACGATGAAGAAGGTCAGCGCGACACGGCCGACGTGCGGCAGCCGACGATACCAGCTCTTCTTGCCGAAGGCCCGCTCGAGCGCCAACCAGCCGCCATGGATCGCGCCCCAGATCACGAACGTCCAGGCTGCGCCGTGCCACAGGCCGCCGATCAACATGACGAGCGCCAGGTTGATGTAGGTGCGCGTCTCGCCCTTACGGTTGCCGCCGAGCGGAATGTAAAGGTAATCGCGCAGCCAGGTGGAGAGCGAAAGATGCCAGCGGCGCCAGAAGTCGGTGATCGAATCCGCCTTGTAGGGCGAGTCGAAGTTCTTGGGAAACATGAAACCGAGCATCAGGGCGAGCCCGATCGCCATGTCCGAGTAGCCGCTGAAGTCGTAATAGATCTGGAAGGCATAGGCGAACAGGCCCTGCCAGGCGTCGAGCGCGCCGAGCGAGGCGGCGCCAAAGGTGGTGTCCGCGATTTTGCCGCAGGGATTGGCCAGCAGGACTTTTTTCGCCATCCCCAGGCAGAAGAAGGCGACGCCGCGCGCGAACTTCTCGCTGGTGATGGTGCGGTTGACGAGCTGGTCGGCGATCTCCGAAAAGCGGATGATCGGCCCCGCCACCAGGTCCGGAAACATCGATTCGAAGCAGAAGAAGTCTACGAGGTTGCGCATGGCACGCGCGTCGCCGCGGTAGACGTCAATGGCGTAGCTCATGCTCTTGAAGGTGTAAAAGCTGATGCCGAGCGGCAGGACCACCCGCATCACCGAATCGAGCCGAAGGCCGGTGAGGCCGAGCGCGGCGATCAAGGTGTCGTAGCTGTCAACTGTAAAGTTGAAGTATTTGAAGAAGCCGAGCAGCAGGAGGTTGGCGGTGATGGAGACCGTGAGGATGGTCTTCTGCGAGCGGCTGCGCTCGCCGCCTGGCTCCAGGAGCGGCAGCTCGCCGCGCCAGGGCAGGCGGAAACCGCCGGTCAATCCCAGGCCGCAGAAGTAATCGATGAAAGTCGACGCCATCAGCAGCGGGATGAACGCCACATTGGCCCAGCCGTAAAAGACGAAGCTGAACAGCGTCAGGACGAGGTTCTTCGCCCGCCGCGGCGCCAGGAAGTAGGCCAACAGGGCGAGCGGCAGGAAGTAGTAGACGAAGAGGTGGGAGCTGAAGACCACGGTGTGGGCTCACCCGCTCGTCGGGTCGTAGAAGAGCGGTGACGAGGAGCCGGCGCCGAGGTCGTTCGAGAGATAGATGCTCTCCAGCTGACCATTGGCGCTGAACGGCTCCAGAATCAGCGGCACCGATGCGCCTTTTGGAGGCGTGAGTGTCTCGCCGTCGAGGATCACCCAGCGGGCCACCCGGATCGTTGGACCGGTAGTGCTGCCGGCCACCACGCGGTCCACCCGATATTCGCAGGCCGCAAGCGCTTGGCGATAAGGAGCGATCTCGTCGAGCGAGGGAGTGCGCGAGCAGCGCTGGAGCGTAGCCAACACGCGGATCTGCGGCACCGCCGGCCGGCGGTGCCGCTCGGCGGCGTACCGGCGGGCGTTCTCGGCCGCCTCGTCCGGACCGATCAGGCGGTCGTAGAGCGCGAGCCCCTCGATCACGCCTTTCCACTTGCCGCCAATCTCGAGAGCGCCCGGCTTCCAGAAATAGAAATCCCCCTGCCAGGCGTCGTCGTCGAGGACCTTGACACCGTCCACGTAAACCACTCGCCGGCCCGGGCTGTAGGCGGCGACGACGTGGACGGCCTGACCGGCCACGAGCTTGCCGAAGCGGGACGCCGGCTCCGCCGTCTTGTTGTGCAGCAGGCGCCAGACGAGAGCGTCGCCCTGCTGCGCCAACTCCAAGAGGGGCGTGCCTTTGTAGCGGCCGAAAGAGAAAATGGTTCCGGAACTTGCGGGCGTCACCTCGGCCGGTGTGAGCGTCAGCTCCAAGGTGATCTCGTTGCTCTTTTCGGCTAGCTCGACGAGGCTTTTGCCCGCCTGCTCCTCGGCCTGGAAGGAGCCGTCGCCTACCAGCAGCATGGCGTGATCGTGATTCAGCCGCGCGCGGCCGTGAGGCGTCACCGTGTAGGTGCGGTCCGCGGCCTGCGATGGATCGGGCACCAGGTTGGGCTGGTCGGCCGTCGCCCACAGCAGGATCAGGTTCTTGCGGTTGACCGGCCAGTGCGGCGGCGGGATTTCGAGATCGACCGGCACGAGTACGTTGGGCCGCTGCGCGCGGTCGACGATTCCTTCGAGATGGAGGCGGTCTCCGGTCGTCAGGTCGGCGCCGAGAGTCACCTCCAGGCTCCGTCCGTCCGCTCCAACCTTGCTGGCGGTGACTTGCCGGCCCGAGGCGAGGCGGATCTTCGCCCCACCTGGAGCGGCGGCGACTGGCTCGTCGAACGTGACGAGGATCTCGCGTCCGCGGCGCACCTCGGCCTTGAGTGCCTTCGGCGGCTGGGCCGGGAGGACGGTCACCCGGCCGTGGAGGATCTCACCGCCCTTGGTCTTCGACGACACCGCAAAGCTCCCCGGCTTTTCATAGGTGTGCTCGCCGTGTCCGGCGGCCGGCGGCGTGCCGTCGCCGAAGTCCCACACGGCCTCGGGGCCGAGATTGGAGTCCGGCAGGCGGACGTGGAATGGCGCCTCGCCGAACGTCCGGCCCAGGGGGAGCGGCTCGACGTGGACATCCGGATAGCGGTCCGGAGTCGGCGCGGAGGTGTACTTCAGCGGTTGGCCGAGGACGTCCATGGTCGTTGGATCGACCTCGACGACAAAGACGTCGTAATTCCCTTTCTCGTGGTCATGCTCGTTGGGCGACGCCCCGAAGGCGAGGAGCGCGGAGCCGTTCGACAGCATGGGGAAGTACATGTAGGCCTGAGCGCCCAGCCGCGGATCGTTCTTCTCGAACAGCGTCTTCTGGGTCCGTGTCGCAAGGTCGAAAGCTCGCAACGGACCGCCGGCTCCCGCCATCCAGATCCCCCAACGGCCGTCGTCCGAGAAATAGGGCTCGCAACCGCCGAAAGGAGTGCGTTCGGTGACGGCGCGGTGTGCTGCATCGTAGAGCGAAAATGTCGGCAGCCCCGTGGTGGCGTGAGTGCGCGTGCGGTTTACCAGCCAGCCCTTGCCCTCGCTGCTCGGGCCGGCCAGCTTCTCCTTCGTGCCCTTGGCGAGATCGAGGAGGATTGCGTTGCCTTCCGGGTCGACGTATTGCAGCAGGCTGTCGCCGTGCCAGATGGCGGCGCGGTGTCCGCGGCTGTACGTCTGCGCCCCCTCGGCGACGACGCGATCCCCCTTGCCGTCGGCCGCGATCAGGTGGAGCTTCCCCTCCTCGGGATCGGCGGCATACTTGAAGTTACTGAGGCTCAGGTAGGCCACGCTCTTGCCGTCCGGCGAGATGTGGGCGCAGCAGTGCTCATGGCCGGACTCGTCCGGAGTGAGTTGGCGGAGGCCCGAGCCGTCGAGCCGGCGCGTCCAGATGCGCCAGGGTCCGCTGCGGTTCGATTCCCAGACGAGGAATCCGTCGCCCAACCGGGCATACTCGGGGGAGGAGACCTCGGGACCCGCGGGCGCCGCCGGCCGGGCGTCCGTGCTCGGACTGAGCCCCCGCAGGAAGGCCCTCGCCGAGTCGTGGTGGGTGTGCGCCCACCAGGCGGCGGCTGCGGCGGCTGCCACGACGAATGCGGCGATCCACCTGGTCTTGCGGAATCTCCTGGGATTGGAAGAGGTCATAGGAATCGGGGGGCGGTGCGCGGGAGTCTTTCTTCAACGGTCTCCGGCGGCGGGTGAGTGTGCCCGGGGGGCCGCGGGAGGTTCAACTCGGGCGCGGAGGAAGACCGCCGCCTCGCGGGCGATTCGCCCATTGCCGGCCACCGTGTAGTGCTGGTCCTTGGGGAAAAAGTCCACCTCGCCCTGGCGCAAGGCCGCCGAGAGGAGCGGGGTGAGATCGAGCACGGGCACGCCGCAGCGCGCCAGCACACCGGAAAAAATCTCGTTGGGTAGGTTGCGATCGACCTGCGAGGATGCGAGACCGAGCTGGTGCAAGGCACCGTTCCACTCGACGTCGTCGGCTTGCAGCTTCGAAGGTAGAAGCAAGGCGACGATCGCGGGATGGTCTGCCTGAGTGAGGACGAACAGCCGCCGGATCGCCGCCTCCGAAGCAACTCCGCCCTGCTCCGCCCGCGCTCGGTTTCGCGGATCGTAGAGGGCCATCTCCTCCCTCAAGCCTCGGATGGCCGAGGGTTCCGGCATATGGAGCGTTCGCCGGATCGTGCGGTCGACCGGCGCGGGAAGCGAGTACTTGACGAGGACGAAAAGCTGGGAGTGCTGGTACAGCCAGTGAAAGAGGGCGAAGCGGCTCAACTCGGCCTTGTCCAGCAACTCGCCATGGGAGATGAAGGCCGGCGGACGGTCCGGAGCGGCGTCCTGCAGGTCGTTGCCGGTGAAAATGCCGAGCACGATGACGTCGGGGTGGATCTCCCTGCCGTACTGCTCGAACCACTTCACCTCGTCGGGTACGCCATAGCCGCCGATCCCGGCGTTGATCCCTTCCGCGGGAACGCCGCGGCGGCCGAGCTCGGCTGCAAGCTGCGCCGGGAAGGCGTCCTTCTCCTCGACGCCCATGCCGAAGGTAAAGGAATCGCCCAGTACCAGCACGCGCTTCACGCCGGGCTGGCGGGGACCGATCTCGGGGCCGCGGATGCCGAGCTGATTGATCCGCACCTGGGTGGTGAACTCGGCGAAGTTGCCCAGCACTCCCCGCAAACCCGGCCGCATGCGGTGTCCGACCTGCGGATCGACGACGTAGAGGCCTGGAGAGGCGAAGAACGCCGGCTGCGGCCAGAAAACCCGCACCACAATCTCCGCCACAGCCAGGCACCCGAGGGCGATCAGAAGGATGATCGCCAAGCGCTTCGGGCGCCAGAACCGGCGAAGCCACTCGGCGCGGGTTGCCTTGCCAGCTTGCGTCGAATCTGTGGGAGGGGATAGTTTCTCGGTAGCGATTGCAAAAGCCTATCCCGGGTGGGATTTGGGTGGCAACCGCCAAGGAGGCCTGAAATGATTGCCCGCCGAGCTTTCCGCCAACTCGTGACGGCCTTGGGAATGGCCGCGTTGCTTGGTAGTGCCGCAAACGGCCAACCGACAGGCAAGGGAGGGGAGGGGACGTCCATCAACGCTCTCGAAGGAAAGACCTGGGCCCTGGTGCAATTCGGCGACGGCGATCCGGCGCCCACGGAGCGGCCGATCACCGTGGTCTTCGGGGACGGAAAGATCTCCGGCTCCGGCGGCTGCAACCGTTACTCCGCGGGCGTAACCTCGCCCTCGCCTGGAGCGCTCAAAGTGGCCCCCGTCGCGGCCACCAAGATGGCGTGCCCTGGACCGGTCGGCGGCAACGAGCAGCGTTACTTCGCGGCGCTCAGCAAAGTCACACACTTTTCTCTCGAAGGGGGCGGGTTGGTGCTGAGCCCCGGCCGGATGGTCTTCAAACCAAAGGCGCCCTGAGCTCTCCCTACGTCTTCGACGCGGTGAGCACCGCCCGGTCGCGCAGCTTGCCAGCGGCGGGGGAGAGGGGCGCGTTGGTGAGGATCTTGTTGATCCGCTCCATCGCCTTCACGGAATCGCCCATGCTCTGGTAGAGCACGACCTCGCCGTAGAGGTTTTCGGCGAGGACGTTCAGGCGTTCGATCACCGGCACCACGAAGGGTCCGTCGGGGTAGCGGCGCAGATATTCGGAGCCGTTGGCGAGGTCGTCGTAGGTTTTGGCGATGGCGGCAAGGCGGTCGCCGGCCACGTGCTTGAGGTCGGGGTCCTTGTCCTGCTCGGCCATCTGTTGCAGCGCGGCCAGCTCCTGGAGCGTCGGCGCCAGGTTGCGCAGGCCGGCCCGGGCGCGCTTGCCCTCGGTGCTGTCCGGGGCCGCTTCCCACGACTTCAGATATTGGGTTACGGCTTCCGTGCGATTGCCCAGCCGGCTGTCGGCGTCGCCCAGGGCGAGAGCCACCTCAGGCACCTTCGGCGAATCCGGGAAGTTGCTGAGGAACGCCACCAGGAAAGAGGTCTCATAGACCCCGCCGCCCAGCGTTTCAAGAGCCCGGGGATAGAGCTCTTTGCGCTTGGTCTCGAGGTCGGAGATCTCTCCTTCCACCACCGGTACCAGAGTGCCCTTCGGATCGAGTGACTTCAGGTCCGCCAACTCGGTCTTGTAGAGCTTCACCACCGCGCCGTAATCACGGGAAAGAAGGGGCCGGGTGAGCTCGTCGTCCCGCCGCTTGTGCAGCTTCTCGAGGCGCAGGCCATCGGCCAGTTGGCCCGTGGGCCAGGTGGCGAGCATGGCCCGCTTGAGGAAGGCGACCTCCGGCTCTGGGGGCTTCTTGCGGGTGAGATAGGTGTTGAGAATTCCTTGCGTACGCTTGCGGAACTCATTCGCCGAAGGTTTGCGCGGATCGATCGTCCAAGTCGCTTTGCGCGCCTCGGCGGAGCGCACACGCTCGTCGCCGAAGGGGTGGGTCTGCATGTAGCCGAACTCTTTGATCTGCGGCAGACGGTCGTTCATCAGGACCCAC
>DATIOS010000019.1:0-2711 GCA_035472915.1 Thermoanaerobaculia bacterium | reverse complement strand
GAAGCCGCTGCCAGGTCTCCTCCGGCGAACGCACCCGGTGCGTTCCCTGACGAAAACGCTTGGCGGTTTCTTCCGCGGGCGGAATCACCGCCCTTCGCCGAACGCCTCCGCCACGCCGCCCTTGGTGGCCACCACGATTCGCCAGCCGACCTTCTCGACCCGGAAGACGATGCAGGAGTGGTTTCCCACCGTGGTGCGGCCGTTGGTGTATTCCTCTTCCACCTGATAGGTAGCCACCGCCCGAGTGTCGCCGATGTACATGATGCGCAGGTCGTTGAGCTGCAATTTCCGGGGTGAGGATGGCGGATAGGCGGCCATCGCATTCGCCAGCGCCTTGGTCTCCAACCAGCGGTCGATCGCGTGCTCGTTGACCAGTCCCACCCAGGAGAGACCAACCCCCATGTGCGGATCGGTGGCATATTTGCGCCATTGGTCTTTGAAGATGCTGGGATCGAGCGACTCATAGCCCTGGAGCAGGGCCTTGATGGCGTCGTCGTCCTTCGAGTCGACGGGCGGCGATGCAGTGTCCACCCTGACGTCGACGGTGCGTGAGAAGATGGCGACGGCCATGCCGATGGTGACGGTTTCGTCGGCGCTGGGCAGCCTCGGCTCCAAGCTGAGGCCGAGATCGCCAGCCGACCGATTGAATTCCTGTTGCAAATCAGAGCCGGGCGCGGGGCCCGAACCTTCGCCGGAACGAGACATAGAAGCTCCTCCCCTTCAAGAAATCAAAGTCGTTGCGGTTTACGCGACAAGCTACCACCAAGCCGCCGCGCCGTCCAGCCGCGCTGACCAGGTTTCCCGGCCTGACTCAAGCCGGCATTGCGGCCCCGGCCTTCCGCCGGTAAGATCCCAGCCGCGACCCCCCTTTCTTGGCCGGCGCCCGCATGGTTGGGACGACCCTCAAACACTACGAAATCCTCGCAGAGCTCGGCAGCGGTGCCATGGGCACGGTCTACCTCGCCCGTGACTTGAAGCTCGATCGCAGGGTCGCGCTCAAGCTGCTGCCGCCCGACCTGGTGGCGGACGACCTGCGCCGCCGGCGTTTCGACCGCGAATCGCGGTCGCTCGCCGCGCTGAACCACCCGAACGTCGTCACCGTCCATTCCGTCGAGGAGGCGGACGGCCAGCCCTTCATCGTCATGGAATGGGTCCAAGGACGGACGCTGCTGGAGATCATCACACCGCGCGGCCTGTCGCTGGACCGCACCCTGGAGCTGGCAATCCCCATGATCGACGGCGTGGCCCAGGCCCACGCCGCCGGCATCGTCCACCGCGATCTCAAGCCGTCGAACGTCATGGTGCGGGACGACGGCGTGGTCAAGGTGCTGGACTTCGGCATCTCCAAGGGCGAGGCCGAGACCGTGGCCGACGGGCAGCCTTTCCGCCCTGACCTGACAGCCGAGGGTCGGGTCCTGGGCACCCTCCCCTATATGTCCCCGCAACAGGTGCTCGGGCTCCCCTTGGACCCACGCTCGGACGTCTTCTCGCTCGGTGTCATCCTCTTCGAAATGCTTACGGGGGTGCGCCCTTTCCACGGCGAGGGGCAGGCGACGCTGGCCGCCGCGATCCTGCAACAGCCTGCGCCCGCCTTGGAAAGGCTCGCCGCCGTGCCGGCGGAAGTGGACCAGGTGGTGCGACGCTGCCTGGAGAAGGAACCGTCCCGGCGCTACGGCTCGGCGCAGGAGTTGCGGGACGCGCTGGTGGAGATTCAACGGCGGCGGCTCTCCAGCGGCGTGGCGCTCGTGGCGGTCCCGGAGCTCCCATCGCCTCCGACCACCCTGATTGGGACCGCCTTTGCGACGGCGCCAACCATTTCGCCACCAACGCAAACCATTGCGACCCGACGGCGCGTTGTCATGGTCGCCGCCTTGATCGCCGGCCTCATGCTCCTCGGGATCGCCGCCTTGTGGCGCTGGTCGCCAGGCAGTCTGCCCGGCGGGGCGGTGGCCGGAGCCGGAGCGACGCTGCCGTCGAGCGTTGCCATCGCCGTGCTGCCGCTGCGCAATCTCTCCGGCGACAGCGGTCAGGATTATTTTTCCGATGGCACCACCGAGGTGGTGATCGCCAACCTGGCGCGGATCGGCGGCCTGCGAGTGACCTCCCGCGATTCCGTCATGCGCTACCGGGGAACCACGAAGCCTCTGGCCGAAATCGCCCGCGAGCTCGGCGTGGCCTGGGTGGTCGAAGGCTCGGTTCAGCGCACGGGCCAGCAGGTCATGATGGTCGTGCAGCTCATCGAGCCCACGACCGGAACCGTCCGTTGGGGCGACACTTTCCAGGGGGGCCTGAGCGACATCTTCTTCTTCCAACGGCAGGCCGCCGAAGCGGTGGCCCGCAATACCCGGGGCGAAGTCAGCTCGACGGACCGCTCGCGGCTGGCGAAAGTTCAGGAAGTCGACGGCACCGTGTACGAGAGCTATTTGAAGGCCCGCTACCTGATCAACAAACGCACCTCGGAGTCGCTGCAACAGGCCCTCCAGGAGCTCGACCACGCCCTGGCGAGAAATCCAGCCTACGCACTGGCCTGGACCGCGAAAGCCGAGTGCTACTTCAGCCTCGGCTCGTTTGGCTACGGCGTCTTCCCTCCTTCGCAGACGATTCCCAAGGCCGAGGAGGCGGCCCGCAAGGCCCTGCAGCTCGACGACACATTGCCCGAGGCCCACACCGCTCTCGCCATGGTGCTGATGCAGGACTGGCGCTGGGACGAG
>DATIOS010000018.1:0-9748 GCA_035472915.1 Thermoanaerobaculia bacterium | reverse complement strand
CAGATCGTGGCTGACATACAGCATGGGAACGCCCGCCGCGTCGCGCACCTTGCGGAGATACGGCAGGATCTGACGCTTCAATCCCGCATCGAGCGACGAGAGCGGCTCATCCAGCAGCTTCGTCGCCGGATAGCCCCGCCGGCGACGTTCTTTGACAGCCGTTCGCCCGCTTGGAGGGCCACTTCACCAGGTCGGCAGGCCGGAGGTGTGTCCAAACGGCGACTCCAAGAGGCCGCTTCGGCGAGGCCGACCTTATCCTGAGCCCGTGGGGCCGACCTCAAGGTGTCCTTCTCCAATCCGGCGATGGTTTTCCAACGAGACCCTGACACCTAGTCAGCCAGCCGGGTCCCATCTGAAAGGTTTCCGCTTCTCAGCTGCTGCCTACCTCGCTTCCCCCTTTCCCAGGCTTGGCCTGGCGCACAGACACTGGAACCTGTTTTGGGGCAGTTCTGGGTGAACTCCGACTTAGCCATTGATTTCATCTGTGCTTCTGCTTTTCTCCTCACCCGGCTTTGAGGACGCACCCTTTCCTAGAATTCTGTGACTCCCCACCCACGCCAAGATTGCTGTAAGCAGCCAAGTTAAGTATGATTGGAAGTGATGGAGAAAAACTACAAGTGCTGCGCCTGGATTATCAGGGAATTCTTTGATCACATACCATAGCATCTCAAATGAGGGGGCTGGCACAGGGGCCGAAAAGCCGACGTCAAAAATCTTGATCGAAATTGTTATGAGCGCAGCGGTAGCTAGCCGGGAAAGTATCCAGCCGGGAATGCAAAGAATGACAAACAGACCGAAACTCTTGCCGCATCCATTTCTCCTCATGCTTTAGTCTCCCTTCGTTAGGCGCTCCATCAACCATTTAAGCGCCTATCTGAAGGCCTGCCCACGCGATTTTCAGCAGTCCTGTACCGGTCCTGGGAGGATTTCAGATAAACGCAGATTGAACGAAGCCGCGAGCGAGTCCGAGACGGACCTTTGGAGATTCAATCCTTCGCAGGCCCTTCGCGCGACACCCTGCTGGCCTCGACACAAGCCTCGAGAGCCGCCGCGAGGGCTTTCAGAGGACCGTCCAGCGAAGGGATCGAACGCATGCCTTGGCTCCTGAACCGCGATTTCGTGAAAGGGATTATACCGCAAAGGATCGGCCAGGTACACCAAGGCCTGTCTCCACGACTGAGCCAATAAACATTGTAATTGGGCTATGAGCGGCAAGATCATCGCGGTGGACCTCTCGGCGTCTGATGTGGGGCCAGTTCCTCGATGTTGCAGGGGCGCTTTGTCCGCAGACTTCGCACCTCCTCGGGTCGAGGCCGGTGAGGCTCTGGAGCATGGACTGCCAATCGGGCTTCGTGAGCAACCTATTGAAAGTCCGGTCCGCTTTCGCCCCTTCGGGGCTGTTTGGGCTTGGTGGTTGATCCCTTCCCTTACGCCGCCAGGCTATATGCTGCCGCCCCTTCGGGGCTGAAATCGGGAGCTGACCGTGCCGGGACGGCATCACGCGAAGCCGAGTAGGGCGCGCCGCCCGTGGTACCATCCTCAGCGAAGTACCAACCCGAGGAGATTCAATGCCGAGAACCCGGCGCGATCACACTTTCGGAACTTGGGGGACGCTGACGACGACGGTCACTCCCGAAGTGACGCGGGGTCTTCCGCATCTGGAGTGGATCCGCGCGAAGCTCGTCGCGACCGAGACCGAGGCCAACGAGCTCGTTATTGAGCGGGATTACCACCAGGCGCAGAAGCAAGAGGCCACCCGGAAGCTTCAGATTGCGCTGGAGGAAGGACGCAGGACGGCTCACGCCCTGCGCCTCGGGCTCCGGGCACATTTCGGCCCGACGAATGAAGCGCTCGCCGCCTTCGGAATGCAGCCCTTTCGTGGCCGCAAGCGCTCCAAGACGACGGAAACTCCCGACGACGCCTCGGAGAATTCAGGCGGCGAGACCCTGGAACCTTCCGGTACCTCGTCGACCTGATCGCGCTTCACGCCGAGGCCTCCCAAGGCCTTTCGGGATCGAGGGCAAGCTTCTTTCCCTCCTTCCGGCGTGACAATGGATCGATACGGCGAAGCTTTGGAAGGAGGGAAAGGCGCTTTCCCTCTTTCCGGCGGGACGTTGGATGGATCCGGCGTCACGTTGTATTGGGGGAAAAACTCTTTCCCTCCTTCCGACGAGGCGTTGGATCGATACGGCGAGACGTTGGATCGAGGGAAAGACACTTTCCCTCCTTACGGCGAGACGCTGGAAGCTTCCAACGTGACGTTGTATCGGGGGAAAGACCCTTTCCCTCCTTCCAACAAGACGTTGGATCGATACGGCGAGGCGTTGGATCAAGGGAAAGGCGCTTTCCCTCCTTCTGGCGGGATGTTGGATGGATACGGTGAAGCGCAAGATCCAGGGAAAGGCTCTTTCCCTCCTTACCTCGAGACGTTGGAACCATCCGGCGAGGCGTTGGACCGAGGGAAAGGCGCTGTCCCTCCTTACGGCGAGACGCCGGAATCTTCCAACGTGACGTTGGATCGAGGGAAAGACTCTTTCCCTCCTTCCTACACGACGTTGGATCGATACGGCGAGGCGTTGGATCGGGGGAAAGGCGCTTTCCCTCCTTCCGGCGAGGCCAAGGCGCTGGGGGTTTCTCTCGTGTAGGATGTCGATCCGGGAGGAGATCGCCGTGACATCCAACTTCCATCTCGAAGCCGGCGCCGATGGGCTGGCGACGCTGACCTTCGATTCGCCGGAGAAGAAGCTCAACGTCTTCACCCGCACCGCACTTCAGGAACTGGAGCGGGTGCTGGAGGAGCTGGCTGGACGGCAGGACATCGGCTGCTTGATCCTTCTCTCCGGCAAGCCTGCGGGCTTCATCGCCGGCGCCGACGTGGAGGAGATCGCGCGGGTGACGGATCCGGTCGAGGCGGAGGCCGGCTCGCGGGTGGGCCATCGCCTGTTCGCGGCCTGGGAGGCGCTTCCCTTCCCCACCGTCGCCGCCATTCGCGGCGTTTGCCTGGGCGGGGGCCTCGAGATCTCCCTCGCTTCCACCTTTCGCGTCGCCAGCGACCGGGCGGACACCAAGCTGGGCCTCCCCGAGGTGCAGCTCGGCATTCTCCCCGGCTGGGGCGGCTCCACCCGCCTGCCGCGCCTGATCGGCATCGCCGACGCCCTCGACCTCATCCTCACCGGCAGGACCGTCGACGGCCGCAAGGCCCTCAAGCTCGGGCTGATCGACGCCCTGCTGCCGGACGCCCGCTTTCTCGACGGAGTGCGCGATTTCGCTCTCGCCCACGCCGGCAGCAAGCGCCGCGATGAGGCCGGAATCGACTTCAAGGAGCTGCTCCTGGAGAAGAACCCCGTGGGGCGGAAGATCCTCTTCGACCAGGCGCGCAAGAAAACCCTGGAGCAGAGCCGCGGGCACTATCCGGCGCCCCTGCGGGCCATCGAGGTGGTGCGCGTGGGTATCGAGCACGGCGTCAAGGCGGGCTTCGACGCCGAAGCCCGGGCGGTGGCGGAGCTGGCGATTTCGAAGATCTCGAAGAACCTGCTGCACGTCTTCCACCTGACGGAGAACGCCAAGAAGTCGAACGGCCTGCCCGGCGCCGAGCCGCGCAAGGTGTCGTCCACGGCGGTGCTGGGTGCGGGCGTCATGGGCGGCGGCATCGCCCAGCTCATCGCCGACAAGACCAATCTTCCGGTGCGCATGAAGGACGTGAACGGCCAGGCGCTGGCGACCGGCATGATGCACGCCGCCGAGCTGTGGAACAAGCAGGTGAAGCGCCGCCGGCTGAGCGCCCCGGAAGCGAAGCGCAAGATGGCCCTGCTGCTGCCCACCCTCGACTTCTCGGGCTTCGCGCGGGCCGACCTGGTGATCGAGGCCATCGTCGAGAACCTCGGCGTGAAACAAGAGGTTTTCGCCGAGACCGCGAAGCACGTGCGGGCCGACGCCGTCCTCGCCTCCAACACCTCCTCGCTCTCCATCGCCGGAATCGGCGCCAAGACGCCGGAGCGCGCCCGGGTGGTCGGCATGCACTTCTTCAATCCGGTAGGCAAGATGCCGCTGGTGGAGGTGATCGCCCCCGAGGGAGCGGACCCCGTGGCGGTGAACACCGTCTTCGCCTATACGCGCAAGCTGGGCAAGACGCCCATCCTGGTCAGCGACACGCCCGGTTTCCTGGTCAACCGGCTGCTGATGTTCTACTCCACCGAGGCCCTCTGGCTGCTGGACGAGGGGTACAAGATCGAGGATCTGGATCGCGCGATGGCCGACTGGGGCATGCCGGTGGGCCCCATCACCCTCACCGACGAGGTGGGAATCGACGTCGCCACCAAGGTCGCCCACATCCTGCACGACGCTTTCAGCGAACGGCTGCCGGTGCCGGCCTGGCTCGACAAGGTGCCGCAGTCCGGCCGGCTGGGCACCAAGAACGGCAAGGGCTTCTATCTCTACGAGGGGAAAGAGCGGAAGGGGCCGGACCCCAGCGTCTACACCCTGCTGGGCCTCCATCCCAAGGTGGAGCAACCGGACGCCGGGCTGATCGCCGACCGCATGGTGCTCCCCATGGTCAACGAGGCCGCCCGCTGCCTGGGGGAGAAAGTGGCGAAGAGCGCCGCGGACGTCGATCTGGCGCTCATCTTCGGCACCGGCTTTCCGCCCTTTCGCGGCGGCCTCTGCCGCTGGGCGGACCAGGAGGGCCTGGGGACGATCGTGGCCACGCTCGAACGCCTGGAAAGCGCGGTCGGCGACCGGTTCAAGCCCTCCGACGAGCTACGGAGGACGGCCGAGGCCGGCGGCTTCTACGCCCGGTTCGGATGACGGTCCAGGACTCCGGTTCGTCCTCTCCGGGGGACGAAACGGCGCCGCTCCGGCGGATTTTACAAGGAGGAATAATCCTGGCCCGTCCCTTGCTGTTCTTTAGGGAGGACGGACGCATTCCGACCTGAACGGATTGATCTCAAAGGAGATATGACATGTCACGAACCATACGGATGACGGCTTTCGCTCTCGTCGCGCTGTGCAGCGTGGTGAGCGCGGCCCGGGCTCAAGCCCCGGATAAGCCCCAGGCCGAGTTCCAGGGCAAAGTGGACGTCAACGAGGTTCTCCTGGACGTGCTGGTCACCGATGCCAAGGGCAACGTGATCGTGGGGCTCGACAAGAACGACTTCGTGGTCAAGGAGAACGGCAAGCCGGTGACGCTGACCGGCGTCACCTTCTACAGCAACCGGCGGCTCCTCGAGTCTTCGCCCACCCTGGCGAAGCAGGGCGTGAGCGTCGACCAGGCGCCGGACGACCGCTACTTCGTCCTCTTCTTCGCCGACCAGAAGGACACCGCCCAGGAAGCGCCGGAGCTCCTCTCGCAGCAGATGGAAGCGGCCAAGCGAGCCCGCGGCTGGGTCGACGCCGAGCTGCTGCCCAACGACTGGGTCGCCGTCGTCTCCTTTGACACGCGCCTCAAGGTGCAGCAGGACTTCACCCACGACCGCCGCGCGCTGGTAGCGGCCATCGGCGAGGCGATGAAGGGATCGGATCCGGAAGGCAACTTCCCCTCCCGGATTCAAGACAGCAAGGGCCCCTCGCTGCTCGCCGGCCTGCCCAAGGGTGACGAGCTGCGGAACAAGACCCCCAACGTCTACGAGGCGATGCAGCAGATCGCCCGCTCCTCCGGCAACATCCGGGGACGCAAGAACCTCCTGCTCTTCACCTACGGCCTGCCCGGCCGCAAGAACACCTTCGGCAGCTTCGTGCCGGACGACCGCTACTTCAATCCCACGGTGCGCATCCTCAACAACAACAACGTGGCGGTTTACAGCCTCGACCTGACGCCGCCGGCCGTGGACCACACCCTTTCCAACTCCCTCAACCTCCTCTCCAAAGACACCGGCGGCCGCTACTTCTTCAACGTCACCAACTTCTCGACGCCGCTCGACCAGGTGGCGAAGGAGAACAACGGCTACTACCTGCTGAGCTACGAGAGCAATCAGCCGGCCGGCAAGCGGGGTTTCCAGGAGGTCGAGGTCAAGGTCAGCAATCCCGAGTTCAAGCTCAAGTCCCGCAAGGGATATGAGTATGGGAAGGAGTTGGGGCGATAGCTTGACCAGCCCCGAAGGGTCGACAGCATAATAGGGGTAGGGAGGACCGGTTGAGTACCCGGCCCCCCCTCTCGCCGAACCGGACGTGCGGATCTCCCGCATCCGGCTCTCCAGTCGGTGGTTTTACCTCGGAGAGGATTGGCGGATCTGGTCATAGGCTGTGATGAAGGAGTCGTAGTCATGGGGGTAAGGATAACTTTGCAGACCAGGATACAAAGCCCTGACGCACAAGGTGCGTTCGACACAGTTTGCGAGGGAGAAGGAGGACTTTGGAGGCGACGAGCGGATTCGAACCGCTGAATAAGGGTTTTGCAGACCCTCGCCTTACCACTTGGCTACGTCGCCCTGGAAATGGGCAGGGCCGCATTGCGCGGCCTTGAAAAAGTCTAGCAGATCGCGGAAGGATGCGTCCGCGGTCTTGAGGAAGGTCACAATCTGGAGCGGGAAACGGGATTTGAACCCGCGACCCCAACCTTGGCAAGGTTGTGCTCTACCACTGAGCTATTCCCGCCCAACAAGCTCGCAAAGGATAGTCAGGCAGGCAGGGACTGTCAAGACGGACGGCCCTGTCCCTCGCGGGAAGCCTCCGGAAGGTCGATCCGGCCTACCGGCGACGGGCGGGGCCAGGATTGTAGGGAAAGGCGTTCTTGATGAGCGTGTAACGCCAGCCCCCGCCCTCACGGTCGAGGCCCAGGACGTCGAAGCGGCAGGGCTGGTTGTGCCAGCCGCGGGAGGCGAGGTACAGCGAGGCCGCCCGGGAGAGCCGGCGCTGCTTGGTGAAGGTCACCGCCGCGATGGCGGGGCCATAGCGGTCGCCGTCCCGGGCCTTGATCTCCAGAAAGCAGAGGGTGACGCCGTCCCGGGCCACGACGTCGATCTCGCCGCCGTGGTTGACCACATTGCGGAGCAGGATCTCGTAGCCGTGGGCCGTGAGCCAGGCGACGGCGTCGTCCTCCCCCACCCGGCCTCTCGCCCTGGCGTGAGGCTGCTCGCGAAAGTCGGCGCTCATGGCGCGATGAGGCCTATTTCCTCTTCCACCGAGTCCCCTGCGGCGTGTCTTCGAGGACGATCCCCCGCGCTGTCAACTCACCGCGAATGCGGTCGGAGGCGGCGAAGTCGCGGCGCTCCCGGGCGTCTTTACGCTCCCGGATGAGCCGTTCGATCTCCGCCGAGTCGTCGTCTCCTGCGGCGGTTTCCCAAGCGGTGGCGTCGAGCACTCCCAGCACGCGGTCGACGTCCGCCAGGGCGTCCACCACCCGCGGCTTGTCCCCCTGACCGATGCGCCCCTCCTCGATGGCCACGTTCACCTCTTTGATAAAGGCAAAGACAGCGGCGAGAGCCACGGCGGCGTTGAAATCTTCCGCGAGACCGGCGGCGAAGTCGCGGCGCAGGCGTTCGGCGGCTTCGGCGAGGCGGGGGTCCGGTCCTCCCTTCTCCTCCGCGTGGTGGAGACGGAAGCGCATCTCGTCCACCCGTCGCAGGGCACCGGCAGCGCCGTCCAGCGAGTCGAAGGTGAAGTTGAGCTTCTGCCGGTAGTGGACCGAAAAGAAGAGGTAGCGCAGCGCCCGCGCCGAGAGCCCCCGGGCCAGCAGATCCGGCAAGGTGTATTGGTTGCCGAGCGACTTGGACATCTTCTGGCCGTCCACCAGCAGGTGCTCGGAGTGCAGCCAGGCGCGGACGAACGGCTTTCCCGTGGCGCTTTCGCTCTGCGCGATCTCGTTCTCGTGGTGGGGGAAGATCAAATCCACTCCGCCGCAATGGAGATCGAAGGTCTCGCCCAGCAGCTCCATGCTCATTGCCGAGCACTCGATATGCCAGCCGGGGCGGCCCGGTCCCCAGGGAGAGTCCCACGAGGGCTCGCCGGGCTTGACGGCTTTCCAGAGGACGAAGTCGCGCACATCCTCCTTGCCGTACTCGTCGGAAGCCACGCGCTCGCCGCGCCGGGCCTGGTCGAGGTCGAAGCCGGAGAGGCGGCCGTAATCCGCGTCCTTGGCGATGCTGAAGAAGACGGATCCGTCGCTGACGTAGGCGTAGCCCTTCTCCAACAGCGTCTCGATCAACCGGATCATCTGCGGCACGTGATCCGTGGCCTTGGGGAAGTGCTCGACCTTCTCGATGTGGAGAGTTTCCAGATCGCGCAGGAAGGTGCGGACGAAAGGCGCGGTGTATTCGGCGAGCGAAAGGCCGGCTTTGTGGGCGCCGAGAATGGTCTTGTCGTCCACGTCGGTCAGGTTCATCACCTGCGTCACCTTGTAGCCGAGGTAGTGCAGGCTGCGCCGCAGCAGGTCCTGGAAGCTGAAGGCGCGGAGGTTGCCGATGTGGACTTCGTTGTAGACGGTGGGGCCGCAGGCGTAGATGCGGACCTCGCCGGAGACGAGGGGCTGGAGGACCTCGAGCTTGCGCCCGAGGGTGTTGAAGAGCACGAGCTCGGTGGTCATTTCATGAATTCGCTTGGGGATCGGGAGAACCGGATCTAGCGGGTGACCTGCACGGAGCCGGCGAGCCAGGAGGTGCCGGACAGGGTCTGGCCCGAGGAGTTGAAGGCCGAGTTGTGGGCATAGGCGAAGCTTCCCTGGCCGGCGGCGGTGGCGGTGAATTCGAGAGTCAGCAAAACGCCGGAGCCGTTGGCGCCGGGCACCGCCCCGAGATGGGATCCGCCCACCACCAGCGTGCCGGGGGCAGAGACGGCCGCCTGGACGGAGCCCGAGCTGCCCAGGAGGGGCCCCGCCGTGGCCCGCGAGAACTGCAGCTGGGTGCTCGGATAGGTGAGGTCGAAGGCCACGCCATAAAGGTCGGTGACCTGGTTGGCCCGCACCTCGAGGACCAGCGTCGTCGCCGTCGTAGCACTCCCAGCCGCCAACGCGACGGCGTTGCTCCCCGCCGTCCCCGAGGGGGTGAAGACGATGGACGGCAGAGGCGTCGGAGTCGGAGTCGGCGAAGTGGGGCCGCCTCCCCCGCCGCTGCCACCGCCGCAGGCGACGGCGAGGAGGGCGAGTGCGGCGAGAAGGGCGAAGAGGAGTGTAAGGCCACTCGCCTCAGAGCGCCCCCGCCCAAGACCCTCATCACCCCGGCCCTCTTCTCCCGACCCCCTCAACCCCCTCACCGGGAGAAGAGGGAGAAAAGCCGCCAAGGACGAGGGACGAGAACGCCCCAGACGGGTTCCCCTCTCCCGGGGAGGGGGTTGGGGTGGTCGGGAGAGGGGCAGGGGTGAGGGTCTTGGGCGGGGGACCTCTGAGACAGCAAGGTCAGCCCCTATGCCCGGCGGGGGGGAGGCTGGGAGAAGAGGGCCGGGGTGATGAGGGCGCAGGCGTCGCCCTCCACCAAGCAGCGCAAGCCCCCTCAAGCGTGCACCTCGACCTCGTCCGCCAGCTTCTTGAGCTGGCGGCGGACTCGTTCGCGGCGCAGGCCGCGGAGATGATCGGGGAACAGGATGCCGTCGAGGTGGTCGATCTCGTGGCAGATGGCGCGGGCGTGGAAACCTTCGGCTTTGAGCTCGACGGAATGGCCTTCCAGGTCCAGGGCCCGCACGGTGACGAAGGCTGGGCGGTCCACCTTGTCGGTGATGCCAGGCAGCGACAGGCAGCCCTCGACCTCGGATTCCAGGCCCGAGCGCTCGAGGACCTCGGGATTGATCAGCACCCGAACCTGGGAGGGATCCTCGCCGATCGAGA
>DATIOS010000017.1:0-7159 GCA_035472915.1 Thermoanaerobaculia bacterium | reverse complement strand
CCGGTGCCTACAAACGAGCCGATCTCCCCGCCGGCGCCCTGGTCGGTCTCCCCGTCTCCGCCGGCGTCGTCGAGGGGCGGGCCCGCGTCCTCTCAGGAATGGCCGATGCCGAGCTGGAAGCGGGGGATATCCTGGTCACCGCCTTCACGGACCCGAGCTGGACGCCCTTGTTCGTGTCCATCAAAGGCCTGGTGACCGAGGTGGGGGGCCTCATGACCCATGGCGCGGTGATCGCCCGGGAATACGGCTTGCCGGCGGTCGTCAGCGTGGAGAACGCGACCCGGTTGATCAAGGACGGGCAGCGCATCCGCGTGCATGGAACCGACGGGTACGTGGAAATCCTGGCGTGAGCGATGACGAGACGGCCATGCGATTCGTTGCGTGGCCGTCGTCTCCCGAGGCGACCTTTGACGGGCCTGGGGAGGCTTCCTATACTCCGAATCATGGCCAAGCCCGCGCGTGAAATTTCCTGGCCCGAGAAGAGTGAGCCAGAGCTCCAGGACGAGGAGGAGGGAGAGGTCATGCTCCAGCGTTGGGTCGAGCGCCCTGGCGGCGGCTTCGAGCCGGTGGAGATGCCTCTAACTCTAGAGCTCTATCTCAATCCGCGGCTCGAGGACAAGACGACCCAGGGAGAGTTGCACGCCGACCTGCTGGCCGAGCTGAAGGAGCTGCTGGGGCGCTACTTCAAGCCCCAGAGGGACGTCAAAGTCCTGATGGACGTGAAGCATCTGGTGAGCCCCAGGAAAGGCCCGTCGCCGGACATCTCGATCGTCCGCGGGGTACGCAATCCGGGCCGCAAGCTCACCAGTTTCAACATCGCCAAGGAAGGGGTCGTTCCCTCACTCGTCATCGAGGTCATCTCGCCCATCGATGCACGAGTCCGCCAGATGGACGAGGTGGACAAGGTCAAGCTCTACGAGCGAATTGGCATCCCGGAGTATCTTCTCGTCGATCCGCCTCGCCAAGCGAATGGTCACCGGTTCCTCCTCAAGGGATATCGCCTGGACCGTCTGAAGCGCTATCAGGGAATCGAGCCGGACGCTCAAGGGTGCCTGCATTCCGAGACTACGGAGCTGATCTTCGGAGTCTCGGCCCCGGGCGATCGGATCGAGGTCTTCAACGCCAGGACGGGAGAGCGGCTGGAGAGTCCTGCCGAGGCGGTGGAGAGAGCGGCGTACGAAGCGAAGAAGGCGGCGCACGAAGCCAAGAGAGCGATTCGGGAAACGACTGCGCGCAAGATCGCGGAAGAGCGAGCAGCGCGTGAAGCGAAGAAAGCGGCCCAGGAAGAGGCGGCCCGCAAGGCGGCTGAAGCCCGAGCAACGGCGGCCGAAGAAGAGCTGGTCCGGCTGCGGGCACAGATCGAGCGGCTCAAGAAGTCCGGACACTGAAGGTCCCCCCCCAAATCCATAGAAGACCCAAGTTCGGCGATCTACCGCTGAGGCGCGCCGAAGTCGAGGACCAGGCGGGCGCGAACCGCTCCAGGAGGGATGGTCACCCGGCCGCGCGCTTCTCTCTTCTTTTCCACCGAGTTGCCGGGGATCTCGGCCACGATTTCCCAGGTGCCGGGCCCGAGATCGGAGATTCGATAGGTGCCGTCGGGGAGGTTCTCGCCTTGGGGCCGCCGGAAGCTGTTCTCGCCGAAGGGGAGGCGGTACAGAGCGTCCTCGTCCACCTCGCCGGACGGCGGCAGCGGTCCACGGGCGTCGATCTCGGCGACCTTGCCTCGCGGCACGCCGAGCACACGTCCGGTCAGCATGACGCCCGGCGGCATCCGGAGGTCCAGATCTTCGGGCGCATGATCCTCGACGATCAGGCTGCCGGGCCGGCGAACGGGGAAGAAACCCGGTCTCCAGGCCTCGACCTCATACGGACCGCCCGGAAGCCGGATCTCGAACGTGCCGTCGGTGCGGGTCACCGTGGCGAAATGCGGGGCCGGCAGCCCGTCCGTTCCGGGCCGGAGGTCGCGAAAATGGACGTGCGCCCAGGCGACCGGCTGTCCGGACGGCTCACGGACCCGCCCGCGCACCGGATAGACCGGCGGGAAGGCGAAGTCATGAGCCAGCGCGGTCCCGTCCGCCGGCAGGGTCACCTGCGAGTCCAAATGGCGCTCGTCCACCCAGGCCGCAAGAGACCCTTCCCGGCCGGGCTCGAGCCCCGAGATGCGATACACCCCTTGCGCGTCCACCGTCCCGAAACGGGATGTGGCACCGTCGAAGCCGACCCTTACCGCGGCGAGCTCTTCCGGGCTGAGGCCAGTGAGGCGCCCGGAAACGGCGCCCATCAGTGCCTTCGGCACCTCGGCCGGACGCTCCTGGCGGTTGCCGAGGAGGAGAGAGGCCGGCGAGTACGGCTTGGTGATGAAGTCCATCCGGTTTTCCCCGTGCACGAACACCATCTCCTTCTCATCCTCCCAATGCAGTATGTCGTCCATGATCCTCACCGAGCCCTTTCCAGGCTCCAGGCCGGTGATGCGATAGACGCCGTCCGGGCCGCTGTCGCTGCTCGTGGGGCGCACCAACCTGTCGTTCCGGGCCACGATCCTAGTCCCGGGGAGGGGCCGGCCTTCTCGGTCGGTGACCCGTCCGGTTAGCACGACGTCGCCGCGGTCGAGGGCGACGTCCACCTCTCGCTTCTTGGCAGACACCGGCAGGTAGCCGAGATGGGGAAGCCGGTAGCCATTGACCTCCGCGTCCAACCAGTACAGGCCGGGTCGCAGAGGACCGATCGTGAAGCGGCCCTGGGCGTCGGTGCGGACCCACTCCTCTCCCGTGGGGCAGGCGGAAACGGTCTCATTCATTTTCAAGATGCCGTCCCGCCGCGCCCGCACATACACGCCGGCGAAGGGGCCGTCCGGGCCGTGCAGCCGCCCGGAGAGAGAACCCGCGGGCTCCAGGGTCACCGGCAACAGATCCGGAGAGACGTCTTCCAACTCCGCCTGCGCGAAGAAGGACCCCTCGCGGCAAACGTTCAGCATGACGAATCGATAGCGGGAGAGGCCGGGAATCTCGAAACGGCCGTCGGCAGCGGTCACCGCCACACGTTGAGCGGCCGCCGAATCGCCGGTCCAGATCCAGACCTCGGCACCGCCCAGTGGCCGGCCCTGAGGATCTGCGACCCGGCCGGTAAGAGTCACCGGACCGGCCGTGGCGCCTGAGCCAGCAGCCGAGAGGACCAAGAGCACGGGCAGACAGGGGAAGAGCCGGAGAAGCTGGCGCATAGGTAAGCTCCCTTGCAGACGTTACTCCTGAAGCGCCTCAATGGGCGACACCCAGCCTATCCGAAAATCATGTCGAGCAGGGCCATGCGAAGAGCCAGGCTTTTCTTGCCGCAGTTGGATCTGCGGACGACTCTTTCAAGAGATCGCTGGCACCTGACTCTGTGGGAGGTCAAACGCCCCCCACCGCCCTCCGTTCCTGCTTCGCGCTAGTCCTCGGCGCTGATAAGCCGATCCAAAGCCACGATACTCCCGGCGATCGAAGCGGCCTCGACCTCCGTCATCGCGTCGACAGACTCGCGGCCTTTGAGACCGCTCAGGGAGTTGTGCCGGTCCAGGCCGCCAGGTTGCCGTTCTCGAAGCTGTCGCTGAAGATTGGATTGTCACGACAGGCTGCGGCGTTGGCGACCGTCACGTCGTCCACGTACCAGCCGGTGAAGCCGATGAGCGTGTCGTCGCTTTCGATCCAGCGCATTTGGATCGGCGTCCCGGCGTAGGCGGAGAGGTCGACCTGGACCAGGGTCATCGGACCGATCGTGCCGTGGCACCATGCCCGGCTGCCGGCGTATCCGTTGGAGTTATAGACGGTGCCGTTGAAGGGTCCCGACCGGAAGGTGGCGTCCGGCATCGTCGACCAGGTGCCGCCGCCGTTGGTCGAGACCTGAAGGATGCCCGCGTCGTAGCAGCCGGCGCTGTCGTCGAACGAGTAGGTGTGCCAGAAGGAGAGGAGGGTGCCGGCCTGGGGGACGAAGGAGGGGGAGATCAGGGCCTTCTGCGCCACGCTATTCCAACCGGGAGAGAACCAGGAGTGGGCGGACGAGTGCGACTGCGCCGTCGACCACATCCAGTCGGTGCCGGGCTCGAAAGTGTAGGAGGCGTGCGTCCAGCCAGGACCGTCGAAGCCGCCGGGCCCCTCGAACGTCTCGTTCAGGAGGTACGTTGCCAGCCCGGTGGTCGTGGCGCCTCGCGTGACCAGGTTGCCCTCCTCCAGGCCGTTGGCGCTGTCCACCGCCCGGACGATGTAGTAGAGGGGGAAGTTGTCCGACCCCGCCGGCAGGAGGTCGAGATAGGTCGTGCCGGTGACGTGGCTGGCCAGCAGGGTGAAGTTGGAGGCGCCCGGCGTGAACACGGGATTCCCCGAGCGATAGACGTTGTAGGTGATCGAGCCGCCGCACGCCGCGGTCGCCGCGGGCCAGGAGAGGGCGATGCCGCACGCCGAAGCGGCCTGGTTGACCGCGCTCGTAATCCCGGCGAAGGCCGGCGGCATCCGGCAGGCTCCGGTCGCCGTCGCCTGCACGCAGCCCGACGGCGCCGACTCGCAGACGCCGCTGGCGTCGGTCCCCCGCACCTGGTAGGCATAGGTCGAGCCCCCCGACACGTCCGGGTCCAGGAGGGTCGAGCCGGCCACTGCGGTGCCGACGCGGGTGAAGGCGCCGTGCGCGGCACAGGTGCCCAGCGCCCGGTAGACGTTGAACCGCGACGCCGACGGTGAGCCGTTCCCCCAGGTCACCTGCACCTGATTCGCGCCCACGCTGGCGGCGGTACCGGCCGCCGGCGCTCCCGGGTTGGTACAGAGGGCTTCCCTGATCCCCGCCCCCCAGATCTCCTCGCTGCCGTTGGTCCGCCGGTCGGTCCAGGTGGCGAAGAATTGGCCGGCGACCCCGGACAGGCCGTTGTGAAGGCCGTATTGATTGTTCGGCGCGGCCGTCTCCACCGTCTCGTCGGTAGGTGCCGAGGTCACCTTCGTCGGCGCCGACCAGGTAACGCCGTCGTCGTGGGACGACTGGAACCAGACATCGGTTTTCCGCCGGCGCGGGTCGGTGACCGTGTCGTAGTAGGTGATCCCCAGAGTCCCATCGGTCTCGTCGACCGCCAGCTTCGGATGGAGCTGGTCGTTGAGCGAGGCCTGGTCGTTGATCCTCACCGGCGTCGACCAGGTGGCCCCGCCGTCGGTGGACCGCGCGAACCAGACCCGGGTCTTGCAGGTGGACGAAGCGTTGAGCCCGGGCTCGTAAATGGGGGCGTCGCAGCTGCTGGTTCCCCTCAGGTCGGCCCAGGTGGCATAGACCAGGTTCTTGGTCGCGGTGCGGCGGACGCCGCCCGAGACGGAGATCTGCGCGTTCTGCATCGCCGGCACGTTGAATAGATAGAGGTCCCATGTGGAGGCGATGGCCACCGCCGCGCCGAACGAGGCGCCGCCGTTGGTCGACTTGGCGACGAAAAGCCGGCGGCTTCCGGCATCGTTCCAGAAGCCGAACACCTCGCCGTTCGCGTTGGTCTTGATTTCGGAGCCGACGGGGGTGCCGGTCGTCTCGGCGCCGCCGATCCGCACCGGCGTCTGCCAAGTCCCGCTCGCGCCGGGCGTGCGCCGGCCGACGTAGCCCAGCCCGAGGTTCTGCCAGGTCGTGTAGAGGGTATCCTTGAACGGCGACGACGAGCTGTGATCCGCCCAGAGCATCCCCCCCTGGTACACGTTCGAGTGCGCGCCCGAGGGCGTGCCGTCGAACACCCAGGTGGCGCCGTGGTCGGTCGACTTGTAGGCCCGCAGCCTGTATTCCCCCACACTGGATTTGACGCCGACCACCACCGACCAGGCGGTGCCGTCTGAAGTCCAGTCGACTGTCGGATTCAGGTAGTAGTCATCTCCCGGCAGCAGGGGGAGGGCAGACTGTCCCCAGGTCTGGCCGCCGTCCGTCGAATAGAACTGGTCCGCGCTCGTCCCCGTGTAGTCGTTCGCGGCGGCGACGATCTTCAACGGATCCCAGAAGTTGACGCGGACGTCGGACGTGAGGCATTGGCTGATCTGGACCCCGGAGATCCTCAGGTCGCTCCCCACCAACGCCGAGTTGCCGATCCCGTCTTCGGCAAGCTCGGGCGGTGTCGCAGGGTTGACCTGGCCGGCCGCCGCGGCGAGAGAGCAAGGCATGGCCAGGGCCACGATCAGGAGGAGCCTCCGAGTTTTCATAGTGTGCTCTAGCATATCACGCGCGAAAGTGGAGATTCCGTCCTGCCGAAAAGGCACCTGCCGCCGGCACCCGCAATCTTACCGGCGGCGCGCGTTCACGATCGGCAACACGGCCTTTGTCCCCGCCGGCGCGAAGCGCGATTCCAGGGTCTCGATGTCGAAATGCTTTTCGAAAAACTCGTCGCACCAGAGACAGACATTGCCCAGCTCCGCCGCCCGCCGGTGCCCATCTTCCTCGGCGATTCCCAGGGTCTTGCCCATGGCGTACGGATCCCCTTCGTTGAGCTTGCGGAAGACGGGCGACCCGGCGACGCGGCGCAGCACGTCCGCGACCCGCTCCACGCGGGCATCGCCCATGGGATGCAAGGTTCCCGGGCAGCAGGGATTGATGCGCCAGAGCTGAATAGAGATCTCCTGCGGTAGCTCGGTGCCGCCGAGGAAGCCGCGGCCGCCGGAGAGCACGGCGCAGAAGTTGTGCTCGCCGTTTCGCAACCAGACGTCCGTCTCCATCGCCCGGCCACGGGCCCAGTTGCCGCCCAGCCAGAAATCTTCGTTGGCTCCCCAGAAGCCATAGGAGAGGACGCCCCGCTTCAAATAGTCCTCGCGAGTGATCAAGGGGCCGGTTGCCTCGTCTACCATGCCGCGCGATTGAAAGAGCGCTTCGAGCTCGGCCCTGCGCTCCCCCTTGAATTTATGGAAACGGTCGATCGAGGCGATGTCGATGCGCGTGACGCCGCGGGCGATCAGCGCGTCCAGCCGCTCGCCGGTCAACAGGTCGCCGTTGGTCTGCAGCATCACCTGGGTCGCGTCGCCGTACCGCTCGCGCACGGCCTCCAGGATGGCGTGGAGCTTGGCGCGCTCGGTCAGCGGCTCGCCGCCCGAAAGGATCAACCGGTCGACGCGTTCCGGAAGGTTTTCGACCACGGCGAGGCACTCCTCCAGGGTCATCGTCTTCCCTTGGGGACCCGACAAGTTGTAGC